>CAZFKB010000051.1:0-22641 GCA_964519785.1 uncultured Candidatus Obscuribacterales bacterium
ATGAGCTTCGGCAGCGTCGCGTTTTTGATTGATACAACGCTTGAAATAATTCTCTGACTCGTCGAGCCGTCCCATATTTGCGCACAGTAAGCCCATCTCATACAGCGCATAAGCGTCTTGCGATTGCGCGTTGGTGTGTTGAGACAGCATAGAATAAGCCTCTTCCCAGCGTTCCTGGGTGACTAATTCGTGTACTTGCTGTATGACGTTACTCATAGATAAATCTTAGGGCTGACTCAATGTTGAATAGATGCTGCAAAAAATAAATTTAGAACTACTGCACACAATATAAACTGTACCAGCCAGAAGCAGCAGACGACCTGCCATTCGCTAAATTTGAATTTGCTGTCTGCGGCAACAGCTTCAAAATGATGGTGTATCGGTGCCATTCTGAACAATCGTTTTCCCTGCCCTTCGCGTGTTGTGGTGAGCTTTTTGAAAATCACTACAAGTGGCGAGTAATTTTTGACATTATCGTAAGGCTTAGTCAGTCTGAAATAAGAGAACTGCAAGAATACCGATAATACCTCCACTATGTATATTACCGAAAGTGGAATAAACCACAGCGTTAAACCGCCGGTGACAACCAGCGCGCCCATCAAACCGCCAATGAAAAGGCTGCCAGTGTCGCCCATAAAGAGTTGAGCTGGATGGCGGTTGAACATAATGAATCCCAGCAAAGCGCCAGCTGCGCTTGCGGCAATAATGGCTTCTATATAGAAGCCTCGATACCAGAGCATCACAGATAAGGTGGCAAAAATTTGGCAAGCAGTTCCAGCTGCAAGTCCGTCCATCCCGTCATGGATGTTGGCTGCGTTAGCGCATGCTCCAATCATGAATATAGATAGTGGGATGAAAATATATACCGGCGGCGCGAGTTCGGTTAAATGAAATTGAAAATTATTCAAATCAAATGGTAGGAAAAGAACCTGTCTTTGCACCGTCCAGATTGCCACCCCAAGCACGCCGCCAAGAGCGAATTCGAGCCCCAGGCGTAATTGTCCTTTTATACCTTTATTAGACTTGCTTGTGACTTTGGCATAATCGTCTGCAAAGCCCACGAAACAACAACCAAGTCCTACTAAAAGAATGAGGTAGTGACAGACATTTGCTTTGAATCCAGTCAGGTTGAGTGCGGCAAGACTGGTGGCGCAGGCAATTAAGGCAAATGGAATCCCGCCCATAGTCGGAGTTTTGGACTTGTGAGCATGTGCTTGAAGTCCGTCTTCGCGCTGAATCTGTTCAATCTGCAAGCTTTTCAGCCGCTTTATATATGCCGGATAAGTCACCACGCAAGCTAAAAAAGCTGCAAGGCAAGTGAAGAGAAGCGCTGTTTCAGGCATTTAATCCAGGTAGAAGCTGGTTACGATTTTTCTGCGTTCTTTGGCGTAATTAACGGACTCAAGAAGAGTATGACTTGTGTGATAAAGAAAACAAATTATTTGTTGGCAGCGGTCGATAATTTCCTGGTTACAGACCTTACTTGCATCAGCCAGAGTCATTGTTCTGCGCTCTGGATACTCAGTGATGTTTTTGATGCCGATTAAGAGGTCCTGTACTTCGCCTGGCTGTTGACCGATTGTTTGAGGCAATATGATTGAGAGTCTGTCAGGGTTTGCTCGTTGAGCGCCACGAATGACAGCCATGTTTGTTCCGTTTGCGCCACCACTTGTAAAAATCTGGTTTCCGGACAATACAAGGGCGTAACTTAGCATTTCGACCAGTTGCTGGTGGGTCAAGGGCAGGTTTCGAGTGCCGATGATTGCCACTTTGCGCGGACCTGACTGCTGGATGAGCAATAGCTCTTGAGCAAGTTCGTCCACTGTGGGAATTGTTGCAGCGCCTGACGGTTCGTTAGTGACCATAGGTTTAGGATTTCCTTTCGACTTCAGACTAGAATTTTAACCAATTATTCGCAATTCACGAATTATTTTGATTTGAGGCGTATCGCCTGGCAACCTGCTCTTTAGAAGTTTTAATACACAGCGTGCCCTGTGGCTGTGAAAATTAGAGATGACGGCGCCAAACGAGCCTGATGTCAGGTCCCGTTTTGCCTTTATATTCCATTACAAAGATCGCTTGTTTCCGACTCGAAGCGACCCTCCTCTTGGAATCCTGGCGCTAAATTAGCAATGGTGGAGATCAAATGGTAGTGAATTTGTCGCAGAAGCAGGACAACGAATTATTAGAGCGCCTTCTTTCAAGGCTTAACGACGCTCAGAAAGAAGCGGTCACTCTGGAATGGGGTCCTGGACTCATTGTGGCTGGAGCAGGTAGTGGCAAAACCACTGTACTCACAAGACGTATCGCTTATTTGATATCACAATTGCGTCAGGACCCATATTCAATTATGGCTGTAACTTTCACCAATAAAGCAGCAGCAGAAATGAAACACCGGGTCGAAAAAATTCTTGGTGAGTCATATTCCAAATTCATTTCTATAGGTACTTTTCACAGCTTGTGCGCAAGACTTTTGCGTCGCGAAATCGAATCTTTTCCAGAGGAGCATCCGCTGCGCCGCTCGAGCAATTTTGTCATTTATGATGAGCGCGACAGTCAGCAAATAATGAAACAACAAATCCAGAAGTTGAATTTGGATGAAAAAGTTTTTGCACCAAAAGAAATGCATAACATCGTATCTGCGCTAAAGAACGATGGTTATACTGCCGAGCGTTATTCGCACGAAGCCAAAACTTATCGTGAAAACAAAATCTGCGATATTTTCAGAGCCTATCAAGCTGATTTGAAACGCAACAATGCAATGGACTTTGATGATCTGATTTTGACTTTCAGCGAAATGCTCGAGCAGCTTCCGTCTGTGCGTTATCGTTTGCAGCAACGCTACAAAAATATTCTGGTAGACGAGTTTCAAGATACAAACAAAGCTCAGTACGAAATGATTCACAAGCTTGCCACTCCAATGGATGGACCGGCTGATGAAAACTTTTGGAATGGACGCACTTTGATGGTGGTTGGCGATATCGACCAATCTATCTATAGCTGGCGCAAAGCTGATTTTCGAATTTTTCTAGGATTCGAAAAAGATTTTCCAGGCACCACAGTGGTTAAACTGGAAGACAATTACCGCTCGACTTCTACGATTCTTGATATCGCCAATAGTATCATCAAAAATAATTCCGAACGTATAGATAAAACGCTTCGTTCCAACAAAGGTGCTGGAAGTAAGGCAAAATACTATGAAGCGGCAGACGAAATCGACGAAGCTTTCTATGTTGTGCAGGAATTGAAAAAACTCAAACAGCAGGGCAAGAATTATAGCGAGCAAGTAATTCTGTATAGAACTAACTCGCTATCCCGCGCTATAGAAGAAATTCTGGTGCGAAGCAATATTCCATATCAGTTGGTAGGTGCCACCAGATTCTACGATCGCGAAGAAATCCGCGACATGATGGCTTATCTCAAACTTACATATAATCCGCAGGACAGTCAGGCTTTCATGCGCATTGCAAATGTGCCAAAGCGAGCCATTGGAAAAACATCGCTTGAGCGTCTGCTCGAATATGCTCAAAACGAAAATCTTTCGATTACTGACGCTGCCCTTCAAGCCGACAGAGTTGCCACCATTCCCAAAAAAGCACAACTGGCGCTCAAAGACTTCTCTCATATGGTGATGGATCGCTGGGTTCCAGTGGCGAAAGATACAAGCGACAAAAACTGTGTATCTAGGTTGATCGAACTTATTTTGAAAGACATCAAATATATAGATATGCACGAAGAGGCTGCCAGCACAAATAAAGATGAATTGGCACTGGGGAGAATAGAGAACATTCACGAGTTTATGGCTGTCGCAAGAGAATTCGAAGCGATTGCTGATGAGCCAGATCTCGATAGTTTCTTGACTCGTATTTCGCTTGTAAGCGATCTGGACAAAGTAAAACTCGAAGACGACGCAGTCAAACTAATGACTTTGCACGCAGCAAAGGGACTCGAATTTCCAGTTGTGTTCATGATGGGATTGGAAGAAGGACTCTTCCCTCACGTGCGCTCGCTTGATTCACCAGCCCAATTGGAAGAAGAGAGACGACTTATGTATGTTGGTGTCACCAGAGCCGGTGACCACCTGTATATGAGTCGCGCGCGTCGCAGAAGTACATATGGACAGGCTGCAAACTACACCATTCCAAGCCGGTTTTTGTCAGAAATCACTCCGGGACTTTTGACTGGATTTTATGATTTGTCTAAAGACGCACAAGAGTCTCCAGCTCGCGGTGGCAGTTTCAGAGGCGGCGGACGCGATGGATTTAACGAAGACTTTGCCGACAGCGACAGCTACGACAGCTTTAAGGACAAAGATAGTTATGGCGAGCGCAATCGCTATGGCAACAACGACAGATATGGCGGAAGTGGCGGTCAACGCAACTCCGGCGGCTATGGCGGTGGCGGTTACGGTAACTCTGGTGCAGGACGCAGTAGCACGGGACGAAGCTCTTCGAGTTCCGGCACAAGAGGCTCCTCTGGTTCGGGTGGACGCGGGTCCCAGGGGGGCGGATACGGCGGAGGCTATGGCGGTCAAAAGTCCGGCGGATACGTCGGTTCGGGCGGCGCTCCAGCATCGAGTTACGGTGGAGGGGCCGCAAAGCCAAGAGCCATGCGTCGAGAAGCTGCTCAAAGTGAACCTACCAAAGTGCCAGAAACACCAACTTATGAAAAGTTATCGGTGGGCGACAACGTGCAGCACTCTAAGTTTGGGGTCGGTGTGGTGGTTCAGGTCATCGGCGAAGGTAATAAGGAACTCTATAATGTAGAGTTTGAAAACGTCGGCAAGCGTCTGCTTGACCCTAATATTGCCAAGTTGAACAAGATATAAGGAGAAAAACGGTGTCAATAGAAAAAACCTTCGTAGCGATCAAGCCAGACGGAGTACAAAGAGGTCTCATCTCAGAAGTTATTTCTCGCTTCGAGCGCAAAGGTCTCAAATTGGCTGGAATGAAGTTGATGAAGGTGCCTGTTGAAATGGCTGAAAACCACTACGGCGAGCACAAAGGCAAACCATTCTTCGATGGATTGGTAAAGTTCATTACTTCGGGTCCTATCGTTGCAATGGTCTGGGAAGGCAAAAATGCCATAGCCACCTGCCGTCAGGTCATCGGTGCCACTAACCCATCTAATGCCGCTACCGGTAGTATCCGCGGCGACCTGGCACTTGATATCGGCCGTAATATCGTCCATGGTTCAGACGGTCCAGAGAGCGCAGCTCGCGAAATAGGTATCTTTTTCAAAGAGAACGAACTGGTATCGAGCTGGGATCGTAACAACGACTGCTGGATTACCGAGTAGTCTGTTCGCTAAATCATCTTCAGAGCTTCCGCCAGAACCTGTTCGACGCTCATATCGACCAGGCAGGCTGTGGTTTTGAGCGGGCACTTCATTTGGTTGCAAGGTTGGCAAGACAAATTCAGTGCCAGGGCAAGATTGCCTTCACCATAGGGGCCATTTCGTTTAGACGGGGTGGCTCCATATAGACCTATCACTTTTGGGTGGTTGGTGGCACATGCCAGATGCATGGGACCGGTATCACCACCAATTACAAGATCGCTGCCTTCAAAAAGGGCTATAAGGTCCACCAGGGAAGTCTTTCCGGTCAGATCCACAACCGAAGGACCTGCATTCCTTATATATTGAAAAATTGATGCGTTTACTTGAGCTTCGCTATCACCACCCACGATGACTATTTCTGCACCGGGCCTAGTATCACTTGCTTTAATTAGTTCCTGACCGAGTTTTGACCATTTTTCTGGGTCCCAAATTTTGGTGTCCCATGTGGTACCTGGTATCAATACCACCCTCGGTTGCTTATTTTGTTTTGTAGACAACATTTTCTCGAAACGATCAAAAACTGATGCCTCCGGGCGTGGTAGCGGAAAATTTGCCACCAGTTCGGGGGTATCGGCTGCGGTGCCTTCTCCTGCAAGCACTTTTGCAGTCAATTTTGCTGAGGCTGCAATATCGTCCAGAGTGGTGTATTTGTTTGTTAGAACCCTAACAGCCAGATCTGCCAGTAACAGATGACGGTTGACTATATGGGTTCCTTCGGCAAAGTAATCTTCGATTTGAAGCTTATGAGTCAAAAAGATATGAGAGAGTTCTTTGACTTTTGAATAACCTATTCGGATTTTGGAGCCAGAAATGTATCCTGGAATACTACTTTTCAAAAGGCCTTGAAAGTCGATCACTGCATCAAAGCGCTTTTGTTTCAATTCTTGGGCGAATTCGGAGAACAGAGAAATGGATTCTCCCCATTTTTCAGGCGAAGAGATTTTTGTCTTTAAAGCCTTTTTGGGAAAGAGTATGACCTCATCTACGAGGGCATTATTAACCAGCAGGTCTTTGTTTGGGGGTTCGACCAGCCAACTAAGGGTGGTGTCAGTGTGGCCGGCTTCAATTAGGCCGGATTTTATCCGGGCAGCAGCTGGAAGCGTGTGCACCACGTCTCCAAGAGCGCTAAGTCTGATAATCAAGACCTTCAAAATTACCTGAAACCCCCCTGGCTTTTTGTTTTCCAGGTTACTTTACTTAAAGATTTGCCACTAGCCACCATCATGATACCAGCCATCAAAAATGGTGTGACACCACGTGTAGAGCGCGTTTGCGCTTTTCCGCATGGCATGGGCTGGTGCCTCGCTCATAACTTCTCTGGAAAAATGTATATCTGCCGTATGCATAAAATATAAATGGTAGAGGTACAATTACTATGCCACCTGGAGTGGTATTAGGTTAGCCATCGAATGCAGTGACGCATCGTAGTTTTGAATCCTCCGAACTTACTAGCGTCGAACTTCACTCAAAAAAACGTCTGGAACCAACAACAACAATCTCAGTTAGACGTTTATCCTCACTGAACAAGGAGAACAACATGGTAGCAGCAAAGAAAAAGGGATCCAAAGCCGGTTCCGCCAAAAAAGCCGCCAAGGCTAAGGCACCAGCCGCTAAGAAACCCTCACACAGCATGGCAAAAGCTAAAAAGCCAGTGAAAACTGTGCGTACAGCAGCCCGCGCCAAAGCTGGAAGCGACGAGTACATGAGCTATAGCGGCAAATTTACCGTTCGCCTGCCTCGCTCCCTTCACCAAGCCCTTGTGGCTCGTGCCGAAAGAGAAGGCGTAAGCTTGAACCTCTTCGTCACAAACGCTCTTTCAAGAACCGTAGCCACACCTGGCAAACGCTAATCTGAAAAAGTAATCGGTTAAAAGTAAAGGGGATGCTTAATGCGTCCCCTTTTCTGATTTTTTGTTAATGCGCCCAGAGCTATCAATCGTATCAATATTCGGCGATTCTTAAATATCGATAAGATATGCTCTTGAGAAACCTTATAATTCTTCCCTTTTAGACCTGGGACATGTCAGGTACACTGCGGACATTCGTTATCCCGTTTAAAAGGAAGCCCAAAGCACTTATGGTGACAAATATTCCAGTGCTCAATTTGGTGGACCAATATAAAGAGGTCCAATCCGTTCTGGAGCAGAACGTCCTCAATGTACTTAGAAGCGGACACTACATTTTAGGTGAGTATGGCACAAGGCTCGAAAACGAAGTTGCCGCTATTTGCGATGCCAAATATGGAATTGGTGTAGCAAACGGCACCGACGCCCTTGTACTCGCCATGATGGCACTCGATATCAAACCTGGTGACGAAGTAATCACCACCCCATTTACTTTTGCTGCAACGGTCGAAGCCATCTTGCTTCGTGGTGGCAAACCTGTTTTTGTCGACATCGACCCTGTTACCTTCAATATAGACGTAACCAAAATCGAAGCGGCAATTACACCTAATACCAAAGTATTACTGCCGGTGCACCTCTATGGAATGCCCTGCAACATGCCAGCCATTATGGAAATCGCCAAGAAATACAACTTGCGCGTAGTCGAAGACAACGCTCAGGGTATTGGCGCTAGTATCGCTGGTAAACCAACAGGCAGCTACGGCGACCTCGCTTGCATCAGTTTCTACCCAACCAAAAACCTTGGCGCCGCAGGTGATGCCGGTATGGTTGTGGCTAACGACGAGGCTCTTGCTAAGCGTGTTAAAACAATTCGTGCTCATGGCTCGGTCGAGCGCTATTATCATGACGAACTTGGTGTCAACAGCCGCCTTGATGAAATTCAAGCAGCGGTCTTGATGTCCAAAGTAAGCTTCCTCAAAAAATGGAACGACCGCCGCAATCAGATTGCCACTCTCTACAATGAGTGCTTAAAAGATTGCCCCAACGTTCAAACCCCATACATCCCGACTGCCGATTCTGGTATTACACATGTATGGCATCAATACACAATTCGCGTATCGCATGGTCGTCAGCATTTGATCGACAATTTGAAAAAACGCGGCATTGGTTCTATGTGTTATTACCCTGTTCCGCTCCACACTCAAAAAGCATTTGACTTGGGCTATAAACTGGGCGACTTTCCTCTTGCAGAAAAAGCTGCAGCAGAGGTTCTCTCGCTTCCAATGTATCCTGAGTTGACCGATAGTCAGGCGATGACAGTGGCACGCGCGGTGCAAGAAGTGATGGCGGAAGTCACAATGGTTTCTACGCCAGTCGTAACACCGGTCGTCACCAACAAATAGATGAGTATCGCTCCATCCGCAGTGGTCAGTGATAAGGCGTCCATTGGTCGCTTTGTCACGATAGGTCCAGGCGCGGTGATTTACGATGGTGCCAAAATTGGTGACAATGTTAAAATCGAAGCCCAGGCGATAATCTACGAAAATGTAGAAATCGGCAACGATACTTATGTTGGTGCTCAGTGCATTATTGGCGAGCGCTTATACGGATATCTCAAAGACCCCGCCTATCAAAATCCTGTCACCCGAATTGGTGCTAAAAGCGTTATTCGTTCTGGCACTATCTTGTACGCAAATACAAGTTATGGCGAAGGCTTTCAAACCGGTCATCGTGCCGTGATTCGAGAGAACAGTCACTTTGGAGTGAATTGTAGTTTCGGCACCAATTCACAATCTGATGGCGAAATCAAAGTCGGCGATAACTGCAGATTCCACAACAATGTGTTCATTGCCACTTACACGACCTGCGAAGACAACGTGCATTTTTATCCAATGTCATGCACCGTGGATAGTATGCATCCGCCATGTCAAAAAGGACGCGAAGGTCCGTATCTCGAAAGTGGTGTCATAGTCGGTGCCAAAGTGCTCATCCTGCCACGGGTGCGAGTGGCTAAAAACTGTGTTATTGCAGGCGCTTCGGTGGTCACAGGCAATACTAAACCAGGCATGGTTTTAATTGGCGCACCTGCTAAAGAAATCAAAAAACGCGATGAGATTCGCTGCCATCTAGAGGACCGCCCGGCATACGAGGTGGCGCTGGAATCTTGAGCAGGGCAGGCGGGCTTGTTCTAGGTTTGATCTGCCTTATTACGGCAGCTTCCTACAGTCCTATCTTGTTCAACTTTTTTGTTGGCGACGACTTTGTGCATCTCATCTGGCTCAAGCGAGCCATGGTTGAGCCTGAGCTTATTCTGCGCAATTTCCATACGTCATGGTTGCAATTGACTACAACCGCCTTTTATCGACCACTTATTTCAGTATTTTTATCCTGGGATTATTTCTTGTGGAAAACAAATGCGATTGGTTTTCATATAACCAATCTCGTTTTTCACGTCGTAGCGACAATAGGGGTCTACTTCGTCGCGCAAGGACTGGTAGAGCAATTAGTTCCACCTTCTAAAAAAGACCCTGAAAAGGATTTGAAAAACGGGTTAGACCCCGCAAGCATTCAGTCCTGGATACCTGCTTTTGCTGCCACTATATTTGGTGTCTACCCGCTTCATCCGGAAGCTGTTTCTTGGATAACCGGTCGTGTAGATGTGGTTGCCACCGCTTTTTATATGCTTAGTCTTTGGGGTTATCTTGAATACAGAAAACAAGCCGCGCTCAATACTCTTGTGTCGGTATGCCTTTGCATGGTGCTTGCATTTTTCTCAAAAGAAATGGCATTCACTCTACCTATAGTTATCACAGCATTCGAATTATTCGTTACACCCAGGTCTGACTGGAAACGTAGACTCAGACCCATCGCGCTTCTATGGACTATTCTGATTGGATTTTTAGCACTTCGCTCGTGGGCGCTTGGAACTGTTGTTGGCGGTTACGACAACTCTTTTCTTCCCTCCGACTGGAAAGCCCAATTCAGGCAGTGGTGGCAAGGCGCTTACATGTTCCTGGTTCCACTAAATAAAGCAATTCCGGAAAACACCAGATTCATGAAAATAATCTGGATCATTTTTGTCCTGCCAATGCTTGGCTCGGCAATCTACACAGCAATATGTTCGGACCGCTGGCGCAAGCTTTTATTGTTTTGTGTGACGTTTTTGCTCATTTCATTTGCGCCGGTATTCAAGTTATTTACTATCGGCGACGATTTGCAAAGTAGTAGACTCGCCTATTTGCCCTCTGCAGCCCTCAGCATCTTGCTTGCCGCAGCAGCACTAAGTGCCCCTGTATTGGGGCGCTCTAAACGTCGAATAGCGGGCGCATTTTCAATATTCTGTCTGGTTTGTCTTTGCTTCAACAATTCTACCTGGATCGATGCTGGCGAAACTGTAAATAGCATCCGCAAAGAATTGAACACTCTTTATTCCGGTCCTATTCAAGGCGATCCTCAGGTTTTGATACTCTCGCTCCCCGACAATATCAATGGTGCCTATGCCTGCCGCAATGCGCTTGATGGCATGACCAAATCACCGCAATTGTGCCGCGACATTCATAACTGTCTGGCGCTAGAAAATTATGAACCCATCATTCCATTTGGCTTTTTGAAACATTCTTTGTTCAATGCAAAAAATGAGGTCAATATTTATCGATGGAATCAAGATGGTCGCAAACTGAGCAAAGTCGAGATTCCTCAAGACGAAACACCTTTCGAGCGCACTTTCGAACACGAAGATTTGCGCGACATCATGGAAGCAAACCCAGTTGAACACGCCCAAAGCAAATGGAATACCGACGGCTCACTTGAATTCGAGTCTGCAACACGAAAAAGTCCCAAGCTCTTTATGTCAGTCGCCATCCCGTGTTTCAAGACCGATATCTTGTCGATGGAAGTGACAAACTTTGCAAGCGAAACACCAAAAGGTCCTGCATGTCTTCTTTTCAGAAATAATCTTGCGCCTAGTTTTGATGATTCAGTAAGTTCTTGTGCTTCGTTAGTTTCTGGCACTCAAACACTCTATTTCCCTCTCACCAACATGCCGCAATGGACTCTGGGAGGAACATGTCGTGAGCTGTCGATTCAGTTTCCTCGCAAATCGCATTTGATGATTAACAAAGTGAGTCTCATTGCAAAAGAAAAAATGATGCCAGTGTTGAATTTTGCAAATTCAGGCTTTATGGGATCTAAAGGCTATTTGCACTTGAGCAAGACTGAACAAATGAAAGATCTACTGGTAAATGCTCATGCAATGCCAGGCGCGACCAAAGTGGTTCTAGAAATCGCACAACCTAATCGATATTTTGAAAGTCAGAACACGGCGGCATCTTCGCCAAGCTCTCTTGTAATGAAAACAATTGATGCCAAAATAAGTGATACCATCAAATTAGAACGCAGTCTTTTCCCGAGCGTCGGCATCTATCAAGTGCGCGCATATGGAATCGATGCCAAAGGCAACAAGATGGGACTAGCAAGCGACCACATAGTGGTGGCAGTGGATTCGTGAAGTAATTTAAGATAAATTGTGTCTAGAAGCCTGAAATTTTTCGGATTGGTACTGGGACTGCTCGCAATCCTGTTTGCTCTCAGTGTTTTCCGTTCGGCAACACTTTATGCGGGACTTACGTTGTGTCGAGAAGGCTACTATAAAATGACCAGGGAGCCTAATTCTATGGAGAAGTTTTGGGGTGACAGAGCTCTAGAATCTTGGAACGATCGATGGGCAAATCAGAAGGAATTGGCTGTGGAATTAGTCCAAGGCAAGACTTTAATAGGTATGAGCAAGGAGAAAGTCTTGAGAAAGATGAGTACTGCAGGATGGTCCATTCCAGGCAATTTTTGGATAATTCCTCTTCCCCTGGGATGGTTTGATAGCAATTGTGCTCTACACATTATTTTTGATGACAAAAATGATGTCTCCGATACTTTCATAGAGTCTAGTTAAAGAATGTAATAGCCACTATCCGACCAGGCTTGTAACACGATGAATATTCTTGCCGGATGCGAGGTAAATAAACTGAAACCGGCGGCGGGATTTGAGAATGGACGACAAAAAATGTTGTGATGCCTTTTGGATCAAGCAATTGGCGCATTCTAAGCAATCTGAGCACGAAGCTGAGCAGAAAGCATGGATGGCGCAGCATTCGGGTAACGACAAAGACTGTTCTGAATGGATTGATAAACTTTTCGAATTTATGATTTCGTATAGTGATCAGTTCGATCAGATGACGAGTGAATTATCAATGCAAATTATCTGGGAGACGCCTGCTTTCCACCACGTTGATTGCAACGATATTTTGCAAGAGAGTGACAGACCTCCTGGCGATAGAGTTTATGCAGGACATCTTACTTATTTGGATTGGTCGTTGATGATTCGCGGTTATAGTCACGAGATTCAAGTTTTCATGATTCCATCTGATATGTTGCTCCAGCTAAGCGTTGGTTCTTTCGATTCTAAAATCTATCCGCCTGTGGTGCGCATGAAGTTTCATCCTGATTCCACCGAAAAAGTACATCTGAAATTTCACGATGGAGGGGAGTCGCTAGACAAAGAGATTAATTCGCATGCTCTGCCAGAGCTGGCGAAGGCTTTTTTTACAGCACTTGTAGAAAAAGCAAGACAAAATTAGAGTTCAAAATTTATTTCGAACGCTTTGATAGCTTTACGTCTTTGATAACTTGAAGTGCGTGTTCAAATACTGTTTGTTTAATGAATGTTTGATATGGAATGCCCATCAATTCCGCTGCGTGTTTAACAACATCGAGTGGTTCTTTACTCCATCGAAAATTTAGACGAGCTAATTCGTCTTCTTTGTCGGCGGCGGCAATCATATCTTCTACTTTACCGGCTAGTTCTGCGGGCATTTCATAGTCGCCTAATTCTTGATAGTTTCGTCGTTTCTTTTTCAAGGTTCTTCTCACAGTCGAAAGCAACTTACGATCATTACTACCTTATTTCTAGAATCAATCCAGAACCAATAGAGTCCGTGGGTGTCGGTGTAGTTTTCGTAGCGACCATGCCGAAGATTCCAGCTTGGCTCGGATTCGAAATACACGTCAAGCGCGTCATCGATGGTCGTTAGGTGACGCGCGTAAATATGAAGCAGGCTAGCATCAACTTTGTCTCTTTTGAAGACGAAGGTAATTCCATTTTCCACAACTCGTATAAAGTCACTGGTCACGATTGCCTCAAAGTTACTTTTTTAGGTTAACATGCTTGTGGCAAAATGACAATATATTTGCCACCGCCAAAAGGCTGACAATTAATATCCATTCTTCATTAAATGTAAGAGAATCGAATTATGTTTCGTTTTTCCCCGTCGCCAGTGAAACCAGTGCGAGCATATTTTACGCTCGCAATCACCGCTATGGTGCTAGGATTCTTCGCCTGGAAGCCAATATACAGGGATGTTTCAAATGAAGCAGTTTTATTTTATAGAAGTCATTCTGAGAGCAAGATCAACGTATCAGAACCTTGCGGGTTTTCCTATGATTGGCTGCGCAAGGCAATTTGCGGATTAAACTCGGGCAACCGTAATGAACAGTCGTCTAAGTTAGGTGATCTTCTTGGGCTCAGGCAGCACAAGATATTGCTTGATTCTTATATCAACTATCCTAGGTGGTATGCGAAAGTCGGTGACTTATGCGTTGTTCAAATTGACGGAACTTTACTGGATCAATCGCGACCAAATCTGCCTGAGATGAAAGTGCTTTTTCAGTTTTCTGTCAAACGTGTAGATGGCAGATGTAATCTGGAAAAACTCGAAATTCTGACTATGGGGCAGGAGGAAAAATTCAAACAGTTCGTCTCAACTCTTTCTGTATCTGGACCAAGTGATGTGGTGGCACGAAATAGAAGAACGGCTAAGTTAGTCAGGTATTCTGAGGCGTGGTCTCAATTTGACAAAGCACGCTCCCATCAAGAATTCAAACGAGCTATTAGGTCAAATCCAAATTGTTCATATCTATATTATTTCGAAGGTACTACTGCTCTGATGGAAAATAACAGTTCATCAGCTATTTTGGATTTTGATAAGTGTCTCAAGCTAGATCCAAAAAATTCTTTCGCGTTGATTAATCGCTCTGCCTCCAAAAGCTTACAAGGAGATTATTTAGGCGCTGTCTACGACTCAAACGCAGCGGTTTTAGCATGTCCGAAAAACTTTTACGTTCATCTGAATCAAGCTTATGATCGACACACTTATGGCAATTACTTGGGCGCCATTGAGAGCATTAATATCGCTCTTGAGCAAAATCCGCTTAGTTATGATGGTTATATAAATCGTGCTGTGGCTGCTGAAGCAAATCATAATAACTCGATGGCGATTCAAGATTATACGTCTGCGATTGAACTTTATCCAAACAGGTCGCAAGCCTATATGCGTCGAGGAATATTATTTGGAAGGTTGAACCAGTTCGAGAAATCGATTTTTGATTTGAACAGAGCTCTAAGTGGTTCTTCAGAAGAAAAAAGTCCTAAGGAATTGTTGAGCATTTATCATAACTTGTCTTTTGCGTATTCTCGCGTGGGCATGGAGCGAGAAGCTCAGAAGTTCCAAAAAGAGATTGAAGCGGCAACTAAGTATTAACTCTTCTTGCGTATTTTGAAGATCATTTCTTCCGATGACGAGGAATCGAACGACGCTTGGTGCCAATCACCATATATGGTATCAATGCTTAGTCCTACGTCGGCTAGATTCTTTACTATCTCATCTCTGGTCCAGAATCTTAGAACACTTTGAGAGGTTAGAGTTTCATCCAAGAATTTATACTCCAAACGAAATGTCATCTTGTTTTCGTTATAGTCAATAAAATGGCGTGATTCTTGCATTACACCAAAAGATGTATTCAGTGTTATTACGTAATTCCATTTCGATTTCCAATCGATGTATGGATTGCGTGATTCAAAAACAATCCGTCCATCGGGTTTGAGGTGATCGCGCATTGTTTTAAAAACGGATATTACATCCTCGTCCCCAAGCAGTACTTGAAACGCGTGCCCGGTCATGATTATTACATCGTACAAGCATTCAGATTTGAAATCTTGAGCTTTTGATTGAATCCAAATAATTTCGGCGCCATATTGTTTCTGTCGAGCGATATTTAGCATTTCTTCAGCCGGGTCCACGCCCGTGACCGTGTGACCATTTTTTGCGTAAGCGTCGCACAACAAGCCTGTTCCGCAGCCTAAGTCTAAAATTGTTTTGGGTGCGTCACCAACAATGGATAAATAAAAATCTCGATCTTCAGACCACGGACTGTCTAGATCGTAAATCTGCGCCAGTTTTGGATTGATATAGTGTTGATCGAGCTGAAATGGTAGTGAATTTGGCATAACTCACCTTTTACACGCGGGATGTTCGAAATGTATGAGTATTGCAATTTTATACCCTATAGTCGAAGTGCGATTTTGTGTGACTTCGTCCTCAATAATTAAAGCTACATAGGCCTTGCTATAGAGGCGAGGAAACTCCATGCATTTGAAATTTGCTGCGTTGTCGGTTGGGCTGTGCGCATTGCTCTTGAATATGTCTTGCGATGTACCTTGCTTGGCAGAGACCAAAGGGGATTACAAACGTTCTAGAGATACTCACGCACTTGAAGACATGCCAACTAAACAAGTCGAAAAGGAAGCTCAGCGCCAACTGGAAGAGAGTCCAGATATCGAAAAAAATCGGGCGCCTGTGGGCGAGGGACAAGTTATCTCAACCCCAGCTGAAAAGAAAGAGGCTTCGGGAGAGTCAACCTTTGTGGGTGAAAACGATCCTTCGGTAGATATTAGCGAGCGCCTGCCTGCAGTTCGCAAACGTCCCACCATTGCCCTGGCGCTGGGAGGAGGCGGTGCACGTGGAGCTGCTCATATTGGCGTTCTTCGAGTTTTGAAAGAAGCTAACATTCCCATTGATTACATTGTGGGAAACAGCATGGGTTCTATCGTCGGAGGCTTATATGCCGCAGGTGTACCGCTTGATGATATTGAAAAAATGCTTTTGGATAATTCGCTGAAAAGGGCTTATATCCCGGGTTTTATTCCAGTCACCCTAGTATTGAATCCAATTAAAAAGGTTTTTCATCCTTTCAAGAAGCATTACGCGGGTATTTTTTCCGGTAATAAGTTCGGCGAGTTTTTAGAGGAAAAACTTCCCGAAGGAGTTGAAAACGTCGAAGATACGCCAATTCCGTTTTCGGCTGTTGCCACCAATTTGATCGACGGCAAAGCCTATCGAATCAGTGACGGTAAGCTATCCACAGCTATTAGAGCCAGCTCGACCATTCCAAGCGTTCTGCAACCAGTAGCTATTGGAGACAAAGTTTACGTGGATGGCGGCGTGAGAGCTAATATGCCAGCGTCTGCTGCGCGTGATACCGGAGCTGATATCGTAATTGCAGTGCTAGTAGATGAGCCGTTGAAAGATCTGCCTGCAAAGAAATTTAGAAAGCTTAGCGCCATTGTCAGCCGATTGGGAGATGTGATGCTGGGCGTCTCGGATGCGCGTCAAATGCCGTTTGCCGACATTATTATAAATCCCGATGTAAGCGGAATTCCTGTGGTTAAAGGTAAGCCAGACGATGCCAAACGAGCAATCAAAGCAGGTGAAGACGCAACCAGAAAAGCACTTCCAATTATCAAAAAGAGTTTGAAAAAATAGGTTAGACTTTTTATTGTCCTTGCAATTTACGAAACTGACCGCTAATTTCCACAGGCGTTGCCAGAATCTCTTGAATCTTGTTCTTGAGCATGTTTGCATGATTCATATCGCCGCGCTTGGTATACAGCCGCACCATGCTTATGAGCAACGATGCTACCGAAACACAGTTTTTACCGTACATTTTTTCTGCGATGATAACTGCCTTTGTATAGAGAGTTTCAGCTCTATCCAGGTCGCCTTTATCCATAGCGGAGTCGGCGCTCGACGTAGTGTCGATCAGCTTTTGTCTACTGAACATAATTTTTGACCTCTTTTGCGATGCCATTGTCTAAATTTAGAAACGGCGGCAACAGAACCGCGGTCCCCAGACGGCTAACCTGCCAGATAGGAACGTAATAATTTCCTAGCATGTCTTGAGTTGGCGATGCCGAGTGGTATGCTTGAGGGCGCGATAGAAGAAGTTGAGCGCCAAAAGCTTCTTAAAGAAGGACTGAGAATAGCTATGCGTTTGTATCTTATACAGTTAGCATTACTTACTATGTCGGTCGGAAGCTGTATTGAGGCTCAGGCATCCTGGACAATAGCTGGCGAAGCGACAAAGCTTTTTGACCACGGTATCAACCAATACAAGAACGACTCGCTGCTCTTCTATAAGCAATTGAATCGGCTTCTAACAAATTTCGATTTGATTGGAATTCATTCGAGCAAAGTAAAAGAATGGTTTGGCGAACCTTATAAGTTTTCCGAAAAACGAATGGCTTTACTCAAGAACATAAATGTTCAAATTCCAGTAGATGAACCGGGTTCTAGTTCTTTCTATTACCGAATTCCCAGAGATAGTGACAAGCTATGTTTTCACGTCCTTCGTTTCAAAGAAAAAGACGATCAAATAGTTCAATGGTCCATTGTTTATAACAATGAAGAAACAAATCCCGTTACGAAGAACATGGTTCTGAAATTCGACGGTTTCGGAAGTTTGCTATTCAATGAAGCTGATGGTTTTCGATATCCAAAAACTGTCGTGAAAACTAATCTCATCAAAAAGTCCCAAAGGGACTTGGTGGATGAAGCAACTCATATTGATGGATTGAAGCGCTCCACGCCAGAATCATCAGGAAGAATTGAAGAGTCTCGCGATATGAATATGTTTAATGTAGAACCAAAAACTGTGGATAATCTCGACTCTTTTTTAGAGAATGAATCAGACAGTTATTCGGGTTTCGATGCGCGTTCAGAGAGACATCAGAAAGTAGTTCCAGCAACGCTTGGTGATTAATATGAATTTCAAAGAACTGAGATTTGAAAATTCTATTCTCGCATTGCTACTTTCATTTTTTTTGTGCCTTAACGGAACCGCTAGTGATGCGCGACCTGGCTCTTTCAACACGAATGACTGGCAAACAAATGGAACAGCTGAAGAATACTTCGCTATGTTCGGTAAGTTTTTGAACGAGTATGATTTGATAAAAATGCCACGCGACAAAGTTATTGAACTTTTGGGCGATCCCAACAAAATTGTTTCGAAGCAAAAAGTTCCCAAGGATTGTTCTGGTTATAGGTCAATCTATTACATAATTCCCAAATCAGAAAGGAATTTTGAATTTAACGCCTTGCGCATTACGTTTTTGCATAACGAAGTCGTTGCCTGGTCGATTGTTCAGGACAAGGATGAGTCAACGCCGATAGAGACAAATGTGCGTTTCATGTTTCACCAAGCCAAGCCCATCATGAATTTTGACGGAGCCGTTATTGCTCCAATGATAAAGGGTGGAAGTTTGGGAGCGCCCAAAGACTCTTTTAGTTTGAGACCCATTTCCGATTTAAAGATACTTGGAGAGGTTGAGGGACCTCGCGATATCAATATGTTAAAAGTAGAGCCAACCGTAATGGATGAACGCCCATTCTTTTCTCCAGAAATACCGGTCAAGCCCTGTTTTTGGAGCTGGGAGCAACGTCCATAGTAAACATGAAGTACTTGCCAGTTTATTACATCAAAATCGAACTGTCTTTGCTAATTTGTCGTCTAAATTTTTAGGCGAGTAAATTCATTGAACCCATACTCGCCTAGTAAGAATAGACGAAATATGGTATCATTATGACAGAGAGAGAATTACGGCGATTGCTAGCGGCGCGGGGCTGCATTGAGGTATGGCAAAAAGGCTCTCATTTAAGAGTGAGATGTGGAAAATGTCTTGCTACAATTCCCGTGCACTCAGGAGTGGTAATAAACAAAACCGTTTTGAAATGGATCGATAAACAGTTAGCGCCTTGTTTAGGGCAATGGTGGATGTTTAAATGAAAGCTAGGAAGAAAAATCAGTACACAGTGCAATATGAACTTGACGAAGAAAGTGGCTGGTGGGCGGTTTCTGTTAGAGAGGAGCCGGGGTGCTTCACCCAAGGTAAAACTCTAACTCAATGCCGTGAAAGGATTCGCGAGGCTTTGAGTTTAAGTGTCGATGATGCTTATGAGGCTGAATTGATTGATGAAA
The DNA here is from genome assembly GCA_964519785.1 of uncultured Candidatus Obscuribacterales bacterium. GTDB lineage: Bacteria > Cyanobacteriota > Vampirovibrionia > Obscuribacterales > Obscuribacteraceae > Aved-18. Next base: position 19,322 of record CAZFKB010000051.1, read on the forward strand.
TCGTAGTCCCAAAGGAAATTAAGTCAATTTTGCTTGCGGTCGAGAAGAAACAAAGCGAGCTTAAGGAATTTCAGGTGGAAACTAAAAAAATAACCGCAAAGGCCGCTGTGACACTCAATAAGAAATTTCACTGCGGCATGAGAGATATCGGCGAACTCATGGGACTATCTCATCAGAGAATCGCCCAGCTTACTAAATCTTTCCAGGATTGAATGTCGTTTCTGGTTAGCTTTTGGGTGCCTTCAACAACGCTCGACCCTCGTTAGTTCTTCGCGTGATTTGTCGGTCGTCGAAATAGGCGAGTAATTCCATAGTGTATTTGCGCGATACGCCAAGCTTTTCGCGCAATTCGCTTGGCGAGATGTTCTTTTTGCTTTGCCAGATTTCAAACAGCACAGCGTGTGCTTTGTCGATCGAGACTTTTGAAGAGACAAATAATTGGTTCACTGAGCAAACTAATTTTTCTTGCTCCATTTTGCGCAATATCACTGCAAGCTGTTTTGCGGGGATTTTCAGATCTTTAGACATGGTCTCGACTTCGATGCAAAATTCCTTTTCGAGATAGTCTGAGATCTTGACAAAATTTGGATCGACAGTTTTAGTCTCAGTTTTATTTTGGGGCAAAATATATTTGTCACCTTCAGACTTGGTGATGAGACCTGACTTTTCGAGTTCTTCCAGAATGTTATGAAAGAGCGAGCGCTCAAATAATGGCGCTAACTTTACACGCATTTCCTCCTGGCTCAATCCTGTTTTTGCAGTTTCTAAAAGTCCAGTGATTTTCTTCCTTAAGTGTTCAATCGTCGTTGCGGCTGTGACCAAATCACCAGATGCAACAAGCTTCTTATCATTCAATAACGTTTCTAATTCTTGTGAGAATAAAGCAGCGGGAAGGATAGTAGTGAGCTCGTGTTTTGTTACGTAGCCTGCTGGGACGAAACTTAAATAATCTAAAATCGCACTGGCATATTTATGTTCGATACATTTAGTTGCAAGTGTTTTGATGCGATCACGTGTAAGCCACCGCGGACGGTGCGTCGATATTATTTGACCACCTGCGATTCCGTTATCGCCATATCTTACGACAAAGCGCTGCCCGGGTAGAGTGAGCACGGGGTCTTTCAAATGAATCTGAGCAATGACTTTGTCGTTGTCTACCTTTTCAAGCCATCTAAAAGTTCCAACTGATTCTGCTGTGCCGTTATAAAAAAGTACTTGCTGGGCTTTGAGCGTTTTCTTTCCTTTCTCCATACCGCGTTTCAAGCCGCCGAGGTCATTGACTTCGACAATCAAGTCTTTGACTGCGGGCTGGTTTTGAGAAACTAAAACATGTCCGCGAGCAAGAGAGTCGTTGCCTTTTAAGACTAAATTTACTGCAAGTCGTTGACCGGGGAATGCAGCGTTTCCATCTTTGATTGACTTGCCGCAAGATTCTAAACCGCGCACGCGCCCTTCTATGTCGCCCGGTTGTAAGAATAGGTTGTCGCCTACTTTTATTTGTCCACTTACAAGCGTGCCTGTGACAACGGCTCCATAACCTGGTTTGGAAAAAACGCGGTCTACGGGTAAATAGGCTGGCATCAGATTGCCTTTGGTGTCGAATCGTTTGTCTAGATGCGCATAGTTCAAAAGCATCGACAAAATCTTCGACTTCAGTTCGTCCATGCCGGTCTTGGCTGTGTTAGAGACAGTGGCGTGGTCGACCAGGTTAATACCGTATTGGGTCAGTAATTCTTTTACTTCGTCGAGCGCAAGCTCCGGTTCGTCGGTACCAACAAGGTCTGATTTAGTTAATGCTAGAACGCAGTTTTTTATTCCAAGCAATGAAAGGATTTTTACGTGCTGAATGGTCTGGGGCATTACGCCTTCGTCAGCTGCCACCACAAGTAGTGCCGCATCGATTCCTCCCACGCCTGCAAGCATGTTTTTGATGAATTTGCCGTGTCCAGGTACGTCGACAAACGAAACTGTAATTGTCGAATCTGGTCCAAGCGGCGAATTGCTTTCAAAGCGTAGATTTTTTTGTGAGACTAGCTTAGGAATTTGGTTTTTTAATGATGAGAAATCTTTCTCTATTTGAGCAAGCGAAAGTGACAAGTGAGCAAAACCGATATCGGTTGTCATCTCGCGCTCCTTCTCTTCTTTTAGCCGGTCTGGATCGATTCCGGTCAAAGCCCGCAAAAGGCTTGTTTTGCCATGGTCCACGTGCCCGGCAGTGGCAAGAGTGAAGTGCAGATTAGCGGTTCCTATTTGATTCATCCTATTTATTGTAAGTAGAATTTGCGTTTGGGTTTACTTTACTTCGGGACTTCCTATATATGCTTCATCAATTAATCGACCCAATTTTGGAATGGATCAAAATGAACGTCGAAGCATGGGGCTATTGGGGCGTCATGATTATGATGGCGATTGAATCCGCCAATATTCCTTTGCCAAGTGAGGCGATTATGCCCACAGCTGGAATTTTAGTCCAGCAAGGCAAAATGAATGTTCATCTGGCTGCGCTGGCTGGTGCTGTAGGCTGTGTGGTCGGCTCGATCCCGTCTTATTTTCTTGGCATGTGGGGCGGCAGACCTTTTCTTGAAAAATATGGCAAGTGGTTCTTGCTTAAATCGCGCGATTTAGAGCTTGCCGATAAGTGGGTCAATAAGTATGGCGATATTACTTTCTTCATCGGAAGAATGTTGCCAGTAGTGCGTACCTTTATTTCGTTTCCCGCAGGCGTGCTCAAGGCGCACTTCTGGATTTTTGTCGCATTTACTTTTATTGGGTCGCTCGTCTGGTGTTATTTTCTGACTTATGTCGGCATCTGGTTTGGTGCGAACATGGAAATGTTCCGCGACATCTGGCATAAATTCGACTTACTTATTGTCGTTATTGGACTTGGCGGTTTTGGCTACTACCTCTACCACCATTTGAAGCCTGAAGCCAGTCACAAAGCTCCAGACCAATAATCACAAACCGATATCGGTAGACGAATTCAAAACTTAGGATTTAGGTTTTTTGTACTGACGCGCGCGTGTATTGCGGCGAATTTCAAGCAATTCGGCAAGAAGCTGGTCGCGGTCTTCGCTCTCCCAGCGCTTCAGCCATGAGTCGACAGCTGCTTCGATCATGCCGCTTTTATCTGGAGAGTTAGCTCCGTATAAGCGTTTTAATTCGAGCCAAATTGACTGTAGCGCGGCAAGCTGGTCGGTCGGCAATTTAATTGTGTATGCCGTGTAATCTGGACGCGGAGCGATAGCAGTACTTTTTGCCTGCCCCCCAGATTCCGTTGCTTTTTCTTCTTCGTCAATCATCTTTAGATATTCTAGATACTT
>CAZFKB010000052.1:0-22627 GCA_964519785.1 uncultured Candidatus Obscuribacterales bacterium
TAAAAAATTACGTATATCCGGTAAGCCAGGTTAGCTTCCAGCTTGTCAGAGGGGAAAGTGGCAGCTCGCCAGTAGTCACAAGCGTTTTGTTGTTTAAGTTTTTATAGATAAGCTCTAAACCAAGATATGAGCCGCGCAAGCAGGTAGAATATAGGTCATGTCGGTGACCAAATACCAGCCGCTATATCTCAAATACCGACCGCAAACTCTGCAAGAGCTTGTCGGTCAGAGTTCAGTGGTCAAAACACTCACCAATGCTCTTGAAAATTCGCGCATCACTCATGCCTATCTTTTCACAGGTCCAAGGGGCACTGGAAAAACATCAAGCGCAAGAATCCTTGCCAAGAGCCTCAACTGTGACAACGGTCCAACAATTACACCCTGTTTGACCTGTCCATCTTGTGTAGAGATTGCAGCCTCTTCATCTCCCTCTGTATTTGAAATTGACGCTGCTTCCAACAACAGCGTAGACGACGCACGCAGCTTGATAGAGCGAGCACCACTTGCTGCTCAGGGTGGCAAATACAAAATTTATATAGTAGATGAATGCCACATGCTTACCAAAGAGGCATTCAACGCGCTGCTCAAAACAATTGAAGAGCCGCCACCACAAGTAGTGTTTATTCTTGCCACTACAGAAGAATACAAAGTCCCGCCAACTATATTGAGTCGCTGTCAGCGCCTCATGTTCCGCCTGGCAAACCAGCCAGAGCTGGAAAAACATTTGCGCAAGGTGGCAGAGTCCGAAAATATAAATATTACAGACGATGCTATTCAATTAGTCTGCCGTCGCTCGGGCGGTGGGCTCAGGGACGCGCTAGGACTTTTCGATCAGGCAAGTCTTTTGGCTCACGATGGCAAACCAATTACTTCGCAAGATCTTTTAGTGCTACTTGGTGCACTCCAGGAAGACTTGCTTTTATCTCTGGGCTCGGGCATTGTTCAAGGCGATGGTTATGCGGTTACACAGGCTGTAAATGAGCTTCTTGGACAGGGTAGAGAACCATCTTTGATAGCGCTTGAACTAGCCAAACACTTTTTGAATCTGGTCAAAGGTTCATACCTGAGTGCTCAAGATTCTACTGAGCTGGGCAAATATGTGAGTGGCTCACAATCTTATCTTGAAGGTATTCTTTCTGAAGTAAAATCCTCAGTCCAGTCTCCTGAACTTGTACAAATAGTGGAGCAGCTGGAACGATTGGAACAATCGGTAAAACGCTCTTCTTTGCCAGTTATGACGCTGGAAATAGGTTTGTTATCTATCTGTCATAGACACGACATCAAAGACGTCAAAGAACTTTCTTTGAAGTTAGATGCTCTTGAAAGTCGCTTACAAAATGGCGACATACAATCAAGCGCACCACAAGCGGTGACCCGTCCACGTCCCCAATATTCAGCTCCGGCGCCGGCGCCTTCGGCTTCATCTCAACCAGCAGCCGTTTCGAATCAATCTTCGCCACCACATACAATGACTACGCAGGTACATACACCTGCCCCAGTTCAACAGTCAGTAGTGACGATGGAAAAAGTTGAAACTCCAGAAGGCGACATGTCCATCACTCTAGAACCAGATCTGGATGAATTGCCGATTAAAACAGAAACTGAAACTGAATCAGTGCCCTCACAAACGCAAGCACCAGTCTCTAATCAATTGCATGGCGACCTCGATGTCTTGTGGGATAGAGTTTTAGACGCTCTTCAAAAACGCAATATACCAGCCTATAGCGTTGTAAACATGCACGCATTTCCCATAAACCAGGAAAACGACGTTCTTTACTTGGGAGTAGGCAAAGAATTTTTCCAGAAAACGATCGAATCAAAATCACACCATATTACGCAAGCTTACAAAGACATCACAGGCGATACCATCACTGTCAAAGTGAAAGTGGTAGATGAAAGTCATCGGACGAGCGCACCTAAAATGGCAGCACCAAAACCTGTTGCCCAAGCACCAGCACCTCGTACAAAGGAAGCACCTGTTAATTCTGGATCTGAATCAGAACCAGATCCGGAGGATGATAGGGCTCTGCCCCAATCATCTGAAGTAGAAACAAATTCTGAGCCGAATACCGGTAACAAAGCCCCAAGTGAAATTAGCTTGATGGTTCTTGAAACTGACGGAACAGCATCACAAAACGCCAAAGAGGCTTATAAGCTATTCGAAGGTCCAGGCTCTCGATTCATTAGCTAATAACAACAAATCTGCCAAGATAATCTTTGATTTGTGCCTGGTCCGCGTCTTTGACATCAACAGATTCTACTTTCGCACTTGGTGGACCTTTGTGGCACCAAACAATGAGATCTTGCACCTTTTCATCCGGTCCATAGACAAGAGCCTCGACCGAACCGTCCATATTGTTTTTAACCCAGCCAAAAAGGTTTAAGGCCCTCGCCTCCTTACAAGTCGACTGACGATAAAACACGCCCTGGACACGTCCTGTGATTTTTAATTTCACGCAAGTCAAGATGCCTTACAACCCCGCGTTTTTAATGCAATAAGTTTTGGTCAATTTGAGCAATATTTTCTTATATAGTGGAAGAAAAAAGATATTAGAAAAGCTATACTGCTCTATCGGCTATTGCAGAATCAATGGAATTATCGATGTCGGAACAAAAGAAGGCGCCCAAAATTGAAGATTCGGTGATCCTCTCTGCCATAGAGAAGGTCAAAGAAAAAGGTTTCGATATCAACCCTTACACGGTTTCTGATGAGGCTAAAGTCTTTCCCTCTGACATTTTTCGTGCTCCAGGCTTGATGAAAATCATTCTAGACGCAAGAGACGAATCATCTAAGTGGCATTTTCAGCCTTCAACAAGCGAAGCTGACATTAAATTCAATACGCTTGAGATCAACCTCGACAAATTGCGCGAAGAAAATGAGCGACTTAACGCTCAAGTGAATGAACTGGAAGAAAGACTTACGGCTCCCACAAATTCATCTACAGATGTCGAAGTTGTGGTTGAAGAAACTGGAAGCGATAGCGAGCCGAAATCAAAAAAACCGGACAACAACAAAAATTCCAATAAAGAGTCTGATGTAGACTTTTCGTTAGAGGAAGACTTTAATGAACAATTCAAAGATTTGCTTCAGCTTGAAAGCGAGTCTGAAGTCCAGGAACTCGAAAAACAATTAGCCGAAGCAAGAAACGAACTTGGCACTCTGCAAGCAGAGGTTGCTCGTGTCGAAGACGACAATAAAGATTTGAGCCACAGTGTACTTGGTCTCGAGCGCGTTAACGAGGCCTTGAACATCAGATTGCGCGAACTTGAAGGCGAAAATCGCGATTTGAAAGAAGCGGCAGAAAAGCAAGAAGGTTCTACCAGTTCATCTTCTGACTCGAGCAATGACGAAGAACTGCAAAATCTGCGCAATTCGCACCAGGAACTGACAGAACGGCTCAATCATTTTGAAGATGAAAATGCTCGATTAATTGGTCGAATCCAAGACTTAGAAAACGAAGCCGAGCAAAAAGAAATGCAGCAGGCAAATCAGTCTGCAGCAAATCCAGAGCTTGAAGCTTACGCCCAAGAACTCGAACAACGCATAGCCGACTTTGAAACCAAACAAGCCGAAATGCAGGAAGAGATGGACACACTTGTCACTCAATTGCAAAATTCATGGCACACCGGATATCAAAAAGGACTGAGCGACGGCAAGTCTCAGGCAGCTGAAGAAGCTGCACAAGCCCCTCCCCAGCAAATTCAAATAGAGCCAGCAGCGATTAACTACGATGCGACAGCTCCTATCCAGGCTCAAACTTTTCAAGCTCCAGATTTGTCTATGTTGCAAGGCATAGGCAATTCATCGAGCGAGTACGACGCACTCAAAGACCTGAAATGGAAAGATGTCGAAACTGTCTACCAAATGGGTGGTCAGGCGCAAGCACCCCAAAATGCATATTATGAAAATGCCCAACAAGAACCTCAAGAACACGGTTTCGAGCAAGGGTTTGAACAGGGTGACTATGAACAGCCTGCTTATGAGCAACCTGGCTATGAGCAGCAAAGCTATGAACAGCAAAGCTATCAACAAGGTTACTCAGAAGAGCAGCAAGAACAGTATGGTCAACCGCAACAAGACGTTGCCTACGATTTTGGTGCAAGTTATCAAAATTATGACGAACAAGAAAGTGTTCAAGACTTGCAGTTCGATAATTCGTACCCACAAGGCGAATATGTCCAAGAGCAAGGCGAGTATCAAGACGCTCAGCCGCAATACGAACAATATAACCAGCATGGTCAACACTTTGAAAATCAAACACAGCCTCAGGCTGAAGCTGAAATCGATTTTGACCAAATGGATATTTTTGAAGACATCGAAGAACTCGAACGCCTGGGACGAATCGAGTTGCCAGACGATATCATCCCTATTGACCATAATTCGAAAGCAACTCCAAGCGAAGCGGAATTGCGCAATTTAGTTCAACATAAAATTCAACATCAGCAAGAACACAGTACTGGTGAAGTTCCGCGTCTGGTAGGCAAAGCAACTGCTGAGAATGCACAAGCTCAAGCAGACCCAGCCGGAGCCAAAGGTATCAACAAATTTGTTGGTCAAAGAGGCGCTCATGCAAGCAGCGAAGCGGCACAAAGTGCCACCAATTTGCCAGTAGTGCGCAACGTTCCGCCCGAAGTACGCAAAGCTTGTCAAATTCTGGGTCTTGCTCCAGAAACGATGACCAAAGAAACGATAAGCGACGCCTGGAAAAAAGCAATCACTGCTCCAGGTGTTCACCCAGACCAGGGTGGAGACACAGAAATTGCCACATCGATAAACTTAGCCAAAGCAACTCTGCTCAAATTTATGGATCAAACCGCTCCAAAACTAGGCAAAAAATTTGGTGCTCAATCTACCGGTGCTGTAACCCGTTTTGCTGGCAAGAAAAAACCGGAAGATCAAAAACCGGAAGACCAAGATTAGTTATTGAGGAGTAGCCGTGGTTAAGGGCGTGGTCGCAATTGTAGGCCGTCCAAATGTAGGAAAGTCAACCTTCTTCAATAGATGCGTAGGCTCGCGTAGCGCGATAGTCGATGATCAACCTGGAGTAACTCGCGACAGACTATATCGTGAGGCGGAATGGTCGGGAAGTAAATTTTTAATCGTGGACACTGGCGGTATTCTGCCTGGCACGGCTGCTGATATCAACAGTTCAGCGCAAATAAACGAAGAAGTAAACAAACAGGTCCGCCTAGCCATTGAAGAATCAGACGTAATTATATTTATGGTCGATGGCAAACAGGGTCCAATAGGTGTGGACGAAGACATCGCACATATTCTGCGTCAGTCTAAAAAACCAGTTTTACTAGCCGTAAATAAAATTGACTCACCTAAAGAAGAATTGAACGTTCCTGAATTTTATTCACTTGGACTTGGTGAACCTCACAGCCTGTCTGCGCAAGTTGGCTCAGGAGGTGTTGGGGACCTGCTTGATCTGGTTATCGAAAATCTTCCTAAAGGCAAAAAAGGCCGCGCATCAGAAGACGAAGAGCTGCTTGATGAAGATGAAGACTTAGCTAAAAAGCCATTTTCGCTTGCCCTGGTTGGAAAACCAAATGTCGGCAAATCATCAATTTTGAATATACTCTGCGGCGAAGATCGCACCATCGTTTCAAATGAACCTGGCACCACGCGTGATGCCATTCATACAATCATCAAACACAATGGTCGAGAAATTACGCTTATAGATACAGCCGGAATCAGGCGCCGTACCAAAGTAGAATATGGAGTAGAAGCTTTTTCGGTAGTTCGCTCTTTCAAAGCAATTTCAGATGCCGATGTAGTAGTACAAATTATCGATTCATCAGAACCAATATCTGATCAGGACCAAAAAATTGCATCCAAAATTGCTGAAGCCGGTCGTGGTGTGGTTATCGTCATGAATAAATGGGATTTGTTCGAAAACAAATCATCATCCAAAATGAACGAATTGAAAAAAGATATCGAACAAGACTTAAGAGCAATTTGTTATGCTCCGGTTCTTTTCACTAGTGCAACTGAAAAAGTGCGCGTTGGAAAAATCATTGAAGCTGCTAGTCTTGCGTTCGCTCAAAATCATAGACGAGTAACCACCAGTCTTTTGAATCAAGCCATTACCGAATGCGTTGCGCTGGTTCCGCCTCCTGCTGGCAAACGCGGGAAAAGACTGAAAATATATTATGCAACTCAAGTGGCTGTTGGTCCGCCGACATTCGCTCTATTTGTCAATGATACTAAGCTTATGACCGACAATTACCGGACATACTTGGAGCGCAAACTACGCGAGAATTTCGGTTTTGAAGGCACACCAATCAGGATTTTGACCCGACCCAAAAAGAAACAATAATGTCGATAGTTATTGCTATTTCAAGCTTGTTAATCGCCTATTTACTCGGCTCGATTCCTACCGGGTATTGGGTCGCGAAATTAGTAAAAGGAATAGATATAAGAAAAGAAGGGTCGGGCTCCACAGGCGCAACAAACGTATTGCGATGTGTCGGCAAAAAAGAGGCCGCTTTTGTAATGTTCTTCGACATCTTCAAAGGATATCTTGCAGTTGCTATTTCCATTTATTTAGAAGCTCACTTTCAAGCTCAGCTTTTCGGCATACAGGGGCTTTTACCTGTAATTGCTGCAGTCATAAGTCTTGTAGGACACAGTAAGTCTATATTTTTAAACTTTCAAGGCGGCAAAAGTGTTGCCACCGGACTTGGTACCTATTTTGCCTTAAACTGGCTCGTAGCTGTTTGCGCTTTCACCTTGTGGGTGCTCTTAATTGTCGTTACTAGATACGTTTCGCTAGCGTCAATAATAGGTACTTTTTCTTGTCTGGTATTTATGATCCTATTTGGATCTCCACTCCCGTACATCATTTATGCAGTCATAGCATTTACTTATATTACACTTCGCCACAAAGAAAATATCAAACGATTGATGAACGGCACCGAGCCTAAGTTCGGAAAGAAATCCAACGAAAACAAAGAAAATTCGCCATAAGAGGTCACAAATGAAAAAGCGAATACAAAATCGCAATCTCAACCTAAAACCACTTTTGCTAGCGGGATGTCTGACTTTATTCTTTGCCAATACAGCTCTATCGGCTCCCAAACTGCAATTGCTTCCAGAAGAAGAAGCTAATATCAGAGTTTGGGAAAAAGCGCACAAAGCAGTAGTCAATTTATCCATCTACACACCAAACGCCATCAACATGTATGAAGATCCAGGCATCGGCTCTGGCTGCGTTATTAGTAAAGATGGTTATGTTGTCACCTGTGACCATGTGGTGGCACAAGCAGCTAAAATACGCGCCACTTTATATGATGGCACTGCTTTTGAGGCTGAAATTATTGGTCGAGATCCAGCATCAGACCTTGCGGTGTTAAAACTCATGGCGCCAAAAGGCAGGTTGTTTGATTTTATCGAATTGAAAGACAAATCGTCCGAGATTCAAGTAGGAAGACGAGTATTAGCTATCGGAAGCCCTTATGGAATTGATCAGACACTTACTCAAGGAATAGTTTCAAGTACAAGTCGCACCATACGAACAGCTGCAAACAGGCTAGTCAAAGGCGTTATTCAAACAGACGCAGCCATAAATCGCGGTAATTCTGGCGGTCCACTACTCGATACGCTTGGAAATCTAATAGGTATAAACGACTCAATAGTTAGTGCAACCCAAGGTTCTTCTGGTATAGGTCTTGCAATACCAAGCGCAGTGGCAAGCAGAGTGGTGCCAGAGCTAATCGAATTCCACGTAGTTAAGCGCCCCGAACTTGGTATCACGGCCAAACCAGATAGAGGCGGTTTGCGTGTAGTTCAAATAGATCCAAATGGACCGTCGCACGAAGCTGGTCTTCAAGGACCCAAAATAGTCAATTATCAGGATGGTGCTATGGTGTATCGGATTCTTGATGCATCGCTTGCAGATCTCATCACTCACATTGACGATGTGAAAGTACAAACTGAAGACGACTTATATTCATACATAGAGAAGAAACAACCTAATCAAGTAGTTAAACTGACAGTGGTGAGAGGAGGCAAGGTTCTCACGATTCCAGTAAAATTGGTGGTCACAAAGACCAGCTGAAGGGGAGCAGAAATTGGCACGAATTCTAGTTATCGATGACGACCACGCAATCGCCGAGCTTGTCAAGATAAACCTTGAGCTTTTAGGACACCACGTTGAAACCGCCAATGACGGTATCAAAGGTCTTGCGCTGGCTCAACAAAATTTGCCTGAAATGATTGTGCTCGATGTCATGATGCCCGACCTGGACGGATTTACCGTATGCCAGCGTCTGCGTCAGAACCCTCAGACCAATGGCATACCTATATTAATGTTGACAGCTCTTGGCATGACCAAAGATAAAGTCACCGGATTCGATTCTGGAGCGGACGATTATCTGGTGAAGCCTTTCGAGATTCCAGAGCTTCAAGTTCGGGTGCGCGCACTATTGCGTCGAGCTGGCTCAGTTTTACATTCAGCTTCTTTACCTGAAATTTTGCATGCAGGTGAGATAACTCTAATCCCTGAAAATTTGCAAGCCAAAGTTGGCGAGCGAATAGTCAAATTGACTCCCACAGAATTTGAAATTCTGCATTGTTTGATGCAGCACCACGGTCAGACAGTTAGCACCGGAAAGCTCTTAGAAGAGGTCTGGGGTTATGCTCCCGACGATGACGTAGATACTATTCGAGTTCACATTCGTCATTTGCGCACGAGATTAGAAACTAGTGAGCGTAAATATATAAAGACCGTATATGGTGGCGGTTACCAACTCATAGCCGAAGGCTTCAATCGCTCTGGAAAATAGCTTTTAGAGCGCTTATTAGAGCTTGCTAATTTTCCGCCTGACATTTTTTAAAGCATTTTAGATTAATACAACACTCTTATTTGAGGCGTACTTGGAATCTATTATTGTATGATTCTTGCCGTCCCACTTGATATGGCGAAAATTACCGGAGAAACCCAGTGTTATTCAACAGCCTGCAATATCTTGTCTTCCTTCCAGTAGTCTTCTTACTTTACTGGATAGTTCCGCACAAAGCACGCGTAATGCTCCTACTCGTAGCAAGCTACGTGTTCTACATGTCGTGGAAGCCAATGTACGGTCTGCTCATAGCAGGTTTGACCATAGGCAACTTCTTCCTAGTCAAATTGATAAACAAACAGCCTGAGCGAAAAAAACTCTGGCTTGGTGTTATCGTCGCCGCTAACTTGATTATGTTAGGGATATTTAAGTACACCGTGTTTGCTTTCGACACGGTCAAAGATGGTCTCAGTTTGATGCACATCGACTGGAAAGAACCACACCTAAATATCATTCTTCCTTTAGGTATTTCATTCTTCGTCTTTGAATTCATTCATTATGCAGTCGAAGTTTATAAAGGTAGATCCGAAGTTAAAAGTCTTCCTCAATTTGCACTCTTCGCTTCTTTCTTCCCGACTCAAATTGCAGGTCCAATCAAGAGATATCAGGACTTCATCCCTCAGCTCGATATAAAAGCCAAATTCAAATGGGAATATGTCGACGAAGGTATGCAGCTCATTTTGATGGGTCTTGCTAAAAAGGTTTTGATTGCAGATAACCTGGCTCTGGTTGTACAAGCCGGATTTGCTCACCCTGAAAAATTCACTTCTGTAGATATGTGGATTTTGACCTATGCATTTGCATTTCAAATCTTCCTCGACTTTGCTGGTTATACCGACATTGCGCGCGGCTCAGCAATGCTCTTTGGATACAAAGTTCCAATCAACTTCAATTTGCCTTATCTAGCAGCAAACGTTTCAGACTTCTGGAATCGTTGGCACATTTCGCTTTCGACCTGGTTGAGAGACTATCTCTTTATTCCACTAGGCGGATCGCGTTGTGAGCGCTCCAAAGTCTATCGCAACTTGTTCATTACAATGGCTCTGGGCGGATTATGGCACGGTGCTGCGATGCACTTCCTCTTATGGGGTGTATACCAAGGTCTTGTGCTCATTCTTCACAGAGAATGGCAGCGCATTTCAGAAAAACTTGGCGTAACTAAAGAAGTTCTCGAAAACAAGTTCTATCATGCAGCTTCAGTCGTATTCACATTCCATGTAGTGTGTATCGGTTGGGTTTTCTTTAGAGCTGAAACTTCTAAATCGGCTTTCGAGATAATCGGCAAGCTGATGATGGTTCCTCAAGAGTTGATGAATTTCAGCCTCTCACAATTGGAAGTGCTCAAGATACGCGATCCAATAATATTCCCAGCATTGATCGTACTCTTGCCTGTACTTATGATTTCGCACCTGGTCGTAAACTGGATGAACGACAAAAAGTTCTATCAAAAACCAGCATGGCCTGTGCAAGTCGGTGTGATGGTGGCGCTCATGTGTCTTTTGACCATTTTCAGCCCCGACTCATCGCCTCGCTTCATCTACTTCCAGTTCTAACTTCAAAGTAAGCGAGCGGAGAAATTATGGCCAGTCCAGATATAAAAGATCTGAGACCAGAAACTCAAATCACAGCTCCCAGAGTCCATCCGGAAGCTTATGAGGTTCTTGCGCCAAAATATCGTAAAGGTTCATTATTCCTGGTTGCCTTTGCCATATTTGCCATTCTCAACGTCTCTATGATGTTCATCAATCCAATCAAATTCAATCGCGAGTTCTACCCGTATCGCGGTTGGCTGTGGTGGATGGTAAACGACATCAAGCCTCAGACAACCACATACGATGTAGCAATGCTTGGATCTTCTGTGGTAGTGGCAGCTGTCACCACCGCCGATGCCACCAGTTCGGGCAAACCATTAGACATCATCTTGCACCACAAGTCCGAATATATGGACAAGCAGTTGGCTCTAAATGGTCTGCCCAAACAACAAACCATGAATCTGAGTGGACCAGGACAAATGCCATCCGATGCGCTTCTCATCTATATGGCATTAAATGACCACCTAAAAGAAAATTCCACTGTGGTTTATGGTCTTGCGCCGCGCGATTTCTTCGACAGCTCTTTTCAAAGTGCTTCAGATACCGAATCTTATAAATATCTGCGTCGAATGATCGAACTTCATCCAAAAGTGAATTCGCACTACCATCAGTATTTCTGGGATAAAGTAAATGCACTGCTTGAGCGCTCTGTTTACCTTTACGATAGATCGGCTGAAATTCAGACAAAATGGTTTCACAATCTAGAGAATTTTTTGATTGAAACCATCCCAAATTATGAAAACACGACCTTTACTTATTGGGATAGAAAAGCTCTATTACCAGGCTATAAAGGTGCTGAATTCCATCCGCGAGCATCGATGTGTGCGCCTGAAGACCTGAATAAACCACACGAGTTCATCGATAACACTTTTGAATACTTCTTGCGTTACAGACGACCTAACCCTGCGGTATTCGATGCTCAGTTATATTTCTTGAAACAGCTCTCTTTGCAATGCAAAGAGAAAAAAGCCAAACTCATCATAGTAAATATGCCTATCACCGAAGTGAACATGGCACTCTTGCCGCGACACCACTATCAGAACTATTTGACTGCACTCAAAGATTTTTCCAAAACATTCGATGTCAAATTTGTTGATTTGAATAATCCCAAAGTGTTTCCCAAAACAGACTTTAGAGACGGAGTGCATATGAATGCACGCGGCGGAATGAAATTCATCGAACTAATTGCGCCAGAAATTGCGGGTACCAGAAAATGAGCCAATACAAGAAATGGTATGCAACTACATTCTTCTCGGCCCTGATTGGCTATGGCGTGGTCAACTTGTTGTTTATGAATCTGGTTTTTCAGAAAAAGCCAGAAATGACAGCTGCGATAATTACTCAAAGTCCCAGTGAAAAGAGACAAGAAGGCAACTGGATTTGGTGGGTGACACGCAACTATCTGGTCAAACATCCCGATGCCGAAATTGCTTTAATGGGCAGTTCGCAGATGGCATCTGCCAGCTTTGCCATCGAATCTGATTCTCAAAATGTCAATGTAGATTGCGTCACAGACAAGAACAGCCGTTTTCTGTCGCAATTGATAAAAGAGCGCACTGGCGTCGACACGCATACTTGCTTGTTTGCGCTTGGCGGTGCGATGATCTCAGACCAATATATAATTGCCAAAACCCTTTTCACTCAAAAGCACAAACCAAAACTGATTGTACTGGGAGTCAATCCACGTGACTTTATAGACAATCTCATGCCATCATGCGCATCAACAGAGACATTCCATTTTCTGTCTCCATACACAGATTTAAGCAAATTTGCAGACCACAATTTCAATAGCATTTTCACTCGAATGGACTGGACCATGAACGAAATGCTTCCACTCAAAGTGATGAGAAATGCGGTTACTCAAAATATTAAATCAGTTGGCGACAATATCCTGAACCAGGCTGGTTTTGGCGTAAAAGAAGATGCCGACCTGATTGCAAACGAAGAAAAATCAAACGGTGAAAACGATGGAGAGGGCGAAGGCAAAGCCGCTAATGCCACTATCCTTGATGCCATTTACGGAAAACTGACCGAAGTAAAACCAGCCACTCAAATTATTCACCCGGGCATGCGCTTCGACTTCATGGACAATATGCGCGAATACACCAAACGCTATAAAAGTGCTGATGTCGCCATGTACTCTGCGCAGAAGAAATATTTTGAAGAACTGCTCACTTATTGCAATGAGCAAAATATCAAAGTAGTGGTAGTAGGAATGCCTAACATGTGGCCAAACAGAGAACTTTTGCCTGCTGAATTTTGGACTTCGTTCAAAACCTATCTGGGACAAACCTGCAGCAAATATGGTGCAGCCTTTATAGACCATCTAGACGATGACAAGCTCTTTCTTACAAACGATTTTATCGACTGCGTGCACATGAATCAGCACGGTGGTAAAAAGCTTCTTACCTCAGTTGCAGACACTATTGCAAAAAGCCCCAAAATCACTCAGTCGCTTGTTGCACCAAATGCGGTGGCAGAGCGCAAACCTCAAACCAATCTCTAATTTTTTGATTTTTCCTTTTTGCCAGACTCTTTAGAATCTGATGCTTCCTTTGGTGCTTCACTTGGAGTTTTCGATTGATTGCTCGCAGCTTCATCTATCTGGAACCGACCAAGAATCGGAGCGTGTGGTCCACCAAGACTATTTGGCTTAACAGTATATTGCTGCACTTCGATATTTTGGCTAACTATGAAATGATCCACCGGAAATCTGTTTATCACAATGTCTGTGGGTCCAAAATGAAAGTTTGAATTGAAACCATTTCCCTTGCGACCATCAATCAAGTTAGACGATTTAAGCAAGTTTGAAAAAGCCGCACCATATGGGGTGACATTAAACAACCCAGTTACCACCACGGGTCCTTGCAGTTGAGACACTTCTTTTAAGGCAGCATCCAGGTATTCATTTCTCTTTTTGAATGACGCGGCATCCACAGGCGTTGGGGCGCTCAAAGCAACGATATTACAATCGCCAAATTCGAATTTGACTTTAGCAAATACCAAAGGCAATTTGTCTGGTCCGACTTTTTTCATTTGAATGTCTGACATTGGATGATTACAAAAGATACCAATACCGGTGCCTTTTGCATCAGGAAATTCTCCACCTCTGTGGAAATATGGAAGCTGTTCGTTGAGACGACGAGATGAATCTTCATCCAGATTTTCTACGCAAAAAACATCTGGTCCAATGTCGCGAACCTGTTTGACTATTTCTTCCCAGGCTTTTTTGTTTTCCAAATTTGTTTGCAAAATCTGAAAACTCAAGAAATCTTTGGGGTCGGCTTTCTTTTGACCAGGCATAAGCATTGGCGCTACAAGTGCTACATTGGCGCCAGCCAAAATGACTAATAACAATGACACCAGGCGCAATGAGCGTGTAAATAAGAATGGAAGAGCACTAATCAGTAGAACGATTACGACCTGACAGCGCAAACTTGCACACATCTCGGCAATAAAACCAAGATCACCATCGGTGCTGACTAAAGCAAGAAATCCAAGACAGCTAACGATGATACCAATCAGCGCAAGTGGCACCATCATCAAAGAAAACTCCATTGCCGCTTTAGGCTCTTTAGCCTTGGCGCCTTTCTTTTCGGAGCTTGCCGCAGAGTCCATCACATGAGTTTGAATGTCTTCTTGATTGTTCGGGCTATCAAAACTATCAGACACAATTCACCTCAGAAATCCCTAAAATTTATACCCAGATTTTATTTGGATCTTAATGCGACCAGTACCCATTTTGCAGCTCTTGCAAGAGATATTCAAGGTCATCTTTAATCCAACCCTCTTTTACCACACGGTTGCCGCCAGGCGGCCAGACCGGCTCTTCACCAAATAAATCCTGGTCGAGATTATCAAGGTAAATTTTTTGCATATTCTCGGCTTGGACTTTCTTTTTATCGGCATAAAGCCAGTTGAGAATAAGCAGCCTGGTTATCATACTGTCTGAATTAGCATCGACTGCCCGCATAACATAATTGCGAGCACCCCTCTTATCGCCCTCTTTGCTCAACCAACGAGCCATTTCCAGGCTCATTTTATAATTAGTCGGCAAATAATCGCAGGCTTTTGCAAGAGCATTGATTGCCTCCTTGTGATTTCCTTGATGATAAAGAGCCTCTGCTCGCGCCTGCCAAAGCCTGCTTGCTGCAGCTCCAGTCTGAAATAAAGCACTTTTAACTGGAGAAAAAACCATCTGCCCAGCTTGAGTTTGCATAGAGTCAGCCAAAGCGAATTGGTGCTTAGCTTCGTCCAGATGCTTTTGTCGAGCTTCCTTTTGACTCAAGTAATAATGCTTGTGAGTGTCGAGATACAGACATGTGGAAATTGTGAAATCAACGAAAATCAAAATGAATACGCAGGCACCAATAAGAGGCACATATTCTTCCAGCTTGAATAAAAGTTTGCCAAAAAAGTTTTCACCCAATTTATTTTGTCTAGATAATAGTTTTTCAAATCTATCATTAAGCTTGAGCTTTCGCTCTTGAACGATTGCAAAAAACTCGCGTTGATTTGCTGGAGTCGCTGCACTTATGGGAATCTTGAATAATATTTGACCCTGCTTTATTTTGCCATTCTGATGAATTGGAGCGGCAATCGAATTAGAGTAAAAGATGAGATTGCCCCAGAATGAAAGCTCTATCAAATCTATTTTCGAAAATGGCACCATCTGATTTCCCAGTAGGAAACCTTCTTCTAGAACATATTTGCCTGACTCCTTAGATTCACCACCCTTAGTGCAAATAGAAAGCCAGATTCGATAGGGTACTACTGGGTGTTCAAAAAAGAGCGGGCAGAAGAAATGACAGCCAGCTGAACTTTCTTGAAAAAGCAAAAATAAGTGCGCCAAGAACAATATGAGCGGAGCCAGTAAAAAAGACAGAGTAAACAAATCAAGCCCAAACCAGAAATCGTTGGCAAAAAGGAGAATGAATACAATCCCATATAAAGCAACAGCCCATTTGACCAGGCTATATAGCTTGTGCGAAAGGGAGGTGCCAATTTGTTTTGGGTAGATCTTTTCTTCTTGGACGCTCATTTAAGCTTTTTATCTCTGCTTTCATTCATACCTTATAGTAAGCAGTATTAAGCTTTGAAAGTGGGGAATATTTTTACTAGACCACATCTAGAGTTTCTACTGGAATTTCGGCGACATGGCGTTAATAAAGAAAGAAATTGGCGAATTATTGGTCGATAACGGGCTCATTACCTCTGACGAGCTCAAATTGGTCCAGCAAGAACGTTTGAAGACCGGCGAGCCAATAAGTCTTATTCTTTCGCGTCTTGGTCTAGCTAATGAAAAACATCTGAAAAACGCTCTGGAGCTACAGTTCGGGGTAAGCTACGTCTCTTTATCGAAAACGACTCCAGACCAGGGCTGCCTTAGCATGTTGCCTGAAAAATTGATGCGCCAGCACCAGGTTGTGCCTGTAGTCCAGACCGATAATAAATTAACTCTGGCAATGGTGAATCCAAGCAATCTACTTGCATTGGACGATGTTCGCTACAGACTGAAAGGCATTTCTGTTCATCCGGCTGTCTGTACTGAAGATGATTTCCAGCATTTTATGGAAACCATTTATGCTGCAAATCGCAAGCAAGAAGAAGAGTTGCGCCAGTCTGGCGAAACATCGATTCTTGACCAGGAGGTGGACCTGGGCTCGCTTGATGTCGCCCAGGAGCTGAGCGAAGAAATTAACGACCTGGATTTAGCAAGACAGG
Organism: uncultured Candidatus Obscuribacterales bacterium; assembly: GCA_964519785.1. GTDB lineage: Bacteria > Cyanobacteriota > Vampirovibrionia > Obscuribacterales > Obscuribacteraceae > Aved-18. Next base: position 16,164 of record CAZFKB010000052.1, read on the forward strand.
CACAAGATGCACCGGTTGTACGCTTAGCAAGCCAGATTTTAGCCAAAGCAATCCAGAAAGCGTGCTCCGACGTACATATAGAGCCCCAAGACAAAGCGATTTCGCTTCGCTACAGACTCGATGGCGTATTATACGCCGATAAAAGCTTGCCTAAAGTTGTTCATGCAGCCTTAATTTCGAGATTTAAAATTATGGCCGACCTGGATATCGCCGAGCGAAGGCTACCCCAAGATGGACGCATCAGAGTTCGATTCAACGGCAAAGACGTAGATTTTCGGGTTTCTACAATTCCTACCAAGCATGGCGAGAAGCTCGTCATGCGGCAATTAGACAAATCGGCAACCAATCTTGGGCTGGAGAAATTAATCACCGAATCAGAGGCATTAGAAATGATTCGAGAAATGATTAAAAAGCCATACGGCATAATTTTTGTAACTGGTCCGACCGGTTCGGGTAAAACAACGACCTTGTATTCGGCGCTTGCCGAGCGCAATACGCCTGAAGTCAATATTTGTACAGCCGAAGACCCAATTGAATATGAAATGGCTGGTATCACACAAGTACAGGTATTGCGAGAAAAAGGGCTCGACTTCGCCAAGATTTTGCGCCACTTCTTACGTCAGGACCCAGATATCATGCTTGTGGGAGAGACGCGCGACCGCGAAACTGCCAAAATAGCAGTAGAAGCTGCTTTGACCGGTCACCTGGTTTTCACCACCCTTCACACCAACGACGCGCCTGGCGCTATAACTCGTTTGTCTGAAATGGAAGTGGACCCATATCTGGTGGCATCAGCCACTATTGGAGTAATTGCACAAAGATTATTACGCTCGATTTGCGAAGACTGCGCACACGATTATGTGCCAGAATTAGCCACTCTACGTTATCTTGGTTTATTGGATAAAGATCAAGAACACATAGCAGCATCGAGCGTCGCGTATTACAAAATGCGTTTGAATGAAAATAATATGCCTGTTTTCAGACAAGCAAAAGGTTGTGACAACTGCAATGGCACCGGATATAAAAACCGAATCGGCGTATTTGAAGTAATGCGTTTGAACGACGATATTCGTGAATTAATCTGCAAAGGCTCTCCTACAGCCATGATTCGCCTTGCAGCCAAACAATCGGGAATGGTCCCTTTGAAAGATTACAGTATTCGTCTGGTGGCACAAGGTAAGACGACTGTCGAAGAAGTAGTACGTGTAACCCTTGCCGATAATTCAGGCGAAGATAAATTGTGCACCAAATGTCGCAACCCGATTTCAGACGATTTTGTCAAATGCCCTTTCTGTCAGCATGAATTGAAAAAATCTTGTATGCGCTGCGGCACATTGCAAAAAGAAGACTGGTCGTCGTGCCCCAAATGCGGATTGACAGCAGCCGAGGCATCCGAAGAGATTTCATGTTCGAATTGTCACGCCGAGGTGATAGGAAGCTGGACCGATTGTCCTTATTGTTTTGCGCCAAAAAACGGCATTGTAAACCAATCTAGTTACGATTCTATTAGCGGCAAGAAAAAGAAAAAGTGAGTCAAATGAGCCCTCAAGACATTGAATTACCCGAAATAGTACAGCTGGTGCTCGATCGCGGGGCTTCAGATTTACATTTAAAACCAGGTCAACCACCAATAATTCGAGTTTCGGGAGCACTTATTCGCACCCCTTTGCCCGAACTGCAAAAAGGCGATGTGGAAGAACTGGTCTATCCCTATCTTAGTGACGATCAGAAAAAACATCTGGCCGAAACTTGCGAACTCGACTTCAGCTTTGGTATCGAAGGTCTTGGTCGTTTCAGAGCCAACATATATAAAGATAGAGGTGCTACAGCAGCAGCTTTTCGAGTCATCAATACTCAAATTCCTGCCATACTCGACTTAGGCTTGCCTGAAATTTGTATTGAACTTACAAACCGTCCTCGCGGATTGGTTCTTGTAACAGGTCCGACTGGTTCTGGTAAATCTACGTCATTAGCGTCGATGATTGACCATATAAACATAAATCAATCCCAACATATTTTGACTGTTGAAGATCCAATTGAATTTCTGCACCGCGATAAAAAGTCTGTGATCTCACAGCGCGAACTTGGAACCGATACCAAATCGTTTTCCAATGCATTGAGAGCCGCACTCCGCGAAGATCCAGACGTCATACTTGTTGGAGAAATGCGCGACCTTGAAACTATTCATCTTGCCCTTACAGCATCCGAAACCGGACATCTGGTATTTAGTACGGTGCATACAAGTTCGGCGGCTCAAAGCCTCGACCGTATAATAGACGCCTTTCCGTCAGACCAACAGGCACAAATCAGAGTAATGCTTTCAACCAGTTTGCTTGCCATAGTTTCTCAGACGCTAGTACCAAGAGTAGAAGAGACCCAAGGTGGAAGTCCCGTCACCAAAGGTAGAGTCATTGCTTGTGAAGTGCTTATCAATACTCCGGCTGTAGCCAATTTAATTAGAGAAGCTAAAACAGAACAGCTCTACTCGGCAATGCAAATGGGCGCTAAGCAAGGTATGCAAACACTGGAACAATCTCTTGCTCGACTGGTCAAACAAGGCATAATCTCAGAAGAGGAGGCAATGTCCAAAACCAGCCGTCAACAAGAACTGGCTCAGTTGATTGGAAGTCACGCCACCACAAGTGCTGGCATGCAACAATCTATGAATTCGTATACTAACCAGGCACCGCCCATGAATCAGCCACCTGAGCGCGACAAAGAAAGAGAAAAGAAAAGTCTTTTCGGACGCTTATAACTAAAGACTAAAATGCCACCATGGAATTTGTATATAAGGTACGTGACAATCAAGGTCGAGTAAGCGAGGCCTATGCCCAGGCTGAATCTGCCAGCGTGCTAAAAATCAGGCTTCAAGCAAGAGGTGTCGATGTAATCGATATCAAAGAGCGCACAAGACCTCAGACTATTCGTCTTGATGCCCAGGAGTCGCTTGACAAAGTGGTGGCACTTTTCGAGCAAATAACGCTCAAAGACATGGTGGTATTTTCCCGTCAATTTGCTGCGCTCGTTGGCTCTGGCGTTTCGATGCTTCGCACTCTTTATATCATTGTCGATCAATGTCCCAATAAAAAATTGAAGCGGGCTATAGACGATGTTCGCCGCCTTGTAGAGTCAGGTCTTTCATTGTCAGATGCCATGACTCGACAGGGCGGTATTTTTGACTCGCTATATATATCGATGGTTAGAGCAGGCGAGGCTGGCGGAATTCTGTCAGAAGTCTTAAAACGTCTGGCTGACTTTTTGGAATATCGCCAAAAGCTAAACCAAAAAGTTCGTGCCGCAATGGTCTATCCATCGGTTGTCTTGGTTGTGGCAGTTGGAGTTTTCTGGGCAATGCTCACTTTTGTTCTGCCGATTTTCGAAGGACTGTTCAAAAATATAGGCGGCGAATTACCAGCTTACACGCAATTTTTAATTGGTCTTTCAGTGGCAGCACGCTCAATCTGGATGGTCTTATTCCTGATTCTTTGCACCGCTTTCGCTATTTTTCTGCGCAATTACTACAAGACGCCGGCTGGCAAATTGCATATCGATTCAATCAAGCTTTCCATTCCTCTTATAGGCGAACTTATTCAAAAAGTCAGTATTGCTCGCTTCAGTCGAACTTTTGGCACTCTTATCCAGGCTGGAGTTCCGATGTTGAACGCTTTGGAAGTAGTCAAAGATACAGCTGGCAATGCAGTGGTTTCTTCTGCAGTGCAGAAAATCCACGAAGAAGTTCGCCAGGGTGGGACTATTTCAAAACCAATGACAAGAGATAAGTTGTTTCCTCCCATGGTCACACAAATGGTTGCAGTAGGAGAAGAAACGGGCAAGCTTGACGATATGCTCACCAAAATTGCTGACTTTTATGACATGGAAGTCGAAAATTCGGTCGACTCTCTAACGTCTGTGCTGGAGCCGATAATGGTCGTGCTAATAGGTGGAGTAGTGGGCTCGGTTGTCGTTGGCATGTATTTGCCCATATTCACAGTGATCAACCAGCTTAGATAGTAGCTTTCCAGACCCGACCACTTGTCAAGATATGTCACTTTAAGGCAGTTGCCGGGCGCCTATAATTTAGAAATTTTGGCTCTTATCGACAAAGTTGGACCTTTTTTTCAATAAATCTGTTGGATATTCTCAATTAAGGCCATACAATATTCATTATTCCTAATTTATGACCTTTGCGGGCCCCATAACAGGACTCTTGTCGGTAGTCAAGCAAAAAAGCGAGAAAATAAAAGTGAGCAAAAGCTTGCAAGCAAAAAAAACCAGTCAGGCAGCTTCGTCATACGTGCCGAGCAACAAAATTCCAGAACCAACAGTAATAGCCAAAGATGTGGCAATGACTAAACCAGAACCAGCAAAAGCCCAAGATCAAATTCACCAGTGGTTGGCACGCTATGCAACAACGCGTGACCCAGTCCTTCGCGATTCTATAATTCAAGCTGCGCTTCCTCTGGTCAAGAGAATTGCTTATGGTCTGGCAAGACGCTCGACTGACCCTGTCGAGGATTTAATTCAAGTTGGATCCATCGGGTTAATCAAAGCTGTAGACCAGTTCAAAGTTGATGCTGGCGCCAAGTTTCAAACTTATGCCACGCACTTAATTACTGGAGAAATCAGACACTATTTGCGAGACAAGACTGCTATGATTCGCGCTCCACGCGAATTGCAAGAATTGTCATTCCGCATCAACAGACTAGTTCAAAATCTGACTGCTCGCCTTGGTCGGGAGCCCTCAGATTCAGAGATCGCTTTTGAACTTCAAATACCTGTATCACGGGTAAATGAAGCTTACGAAGTCGATCGCAGACGCACTCTTGTGTCGCTCGATCAGGCTCTTTCAAACGACGCCGGCTCCGAGCAATCGCTAATAGACACTCTTGTAGATGGTCGTTACAACAACAATCAAATGGCTAAAGAAGACCGCTTTATGCTGGCTGAAGCTATCAAACAGTTGCGTGACGGCTTGCGCGAAGTTGTCCAGCTCACATTCTATGAAGACCTCAGTCAAACAGAAGTAGCTAGACGACTGGGAATTTCGCAAATGCAAGTATCACGTCGTTTGCGTGCAGCTACTGCTGAACTTCATAAGATCATCACTCACAACAGAAAGATTTCCGGTCAGAAAGGCAGTTAATGTCCGCCAAACTGGTCATTGAGGCTCGAGGCATCGTCAAAGATCGCATCGGCGGTTTTATGCGCAAAAAAACGCGCGTACTAAACGAGCTCGAACTCAAAGTACAGGAAGGTGAAGTGTACGGTTTGCTTGGTCCAAATGGAGCAGGCAAAACAACTACACTCAAAATTCTGCTTGGATTATTAAGACCTGACCAGGGCGAAATCTCAATCTTGCAAAAAGAAGTTGGCAATTTACAGGGATTAGCTCAGATTGGCTTTCTTCCTGAAAACCCTTACTTCTACTCGCATCTAACTGGAAATGAATTTCTCGATTTCATCGCTCAGCTTTTTAGTATCAAAGGCCCAGAACGGGCCAAAAGAAAAGCAGAGCTTTTAAAGTTAGTAAAACTGGAAACCTTTGCCAGTGAGCCTATGCACAAATATTCAAAAGGAATGTTGCAACGCCTTGGCATTGCTCAATCACTGATTAACGACCCTGCTTTGGTTTTCTGGGATGAGCCAATGTCAGGTCTTGACCCGATTGGGCGTAAAGACGTGCGCGAAATTTTGCGTGATCTAAAAAGCAAAGGCAAAACAGTTCTTTTGTGCTCTCACTTACTGCCAGATATAAACGACTTATGCGACAGAGTCGGAATTTTATTTCAAGGCAAACTAATTGCCGAAGAAGAAGTGAAGAACATTTCTAAAGAAGGAAGCTATCTGGGACTTGAAGAGTTTTTCCTGACTAAAATCAGCGAGGCGCAAAGCCATGGATCAACTTGAAGTTGCGGGCGCCATTGCACTTAATACTTTTCGCGAAACAGTGCGCGACAAAGTATTGTATGCATTTTTTGTCTTCGCCTGCGTTGTCACCGTTGGCGGCATATTACTAGGCTCGCTATCTGTCGGGCAAGATTTGCGCATCATTGAAGACCTCGGCATGGCAGTCATTGCCATCATAGGTGGTGTTATTACCGTGATTGCCGGAACCAATATGGTCTATAAAGAACTCGAACACAGGACTATTTATGTGATTTTCACCAAGCCAGTCACGAGTTGGCAATTCATTCTTGGAAAATACATGGGACTGGCTATGTGCATAGTGGTTATGACCATTATGATGGGTGCATTTCTCATCTGTCTCGTCTGGCTTGTAGACCCGATGCACCAGATACAGTTGCACTTACCTCGTATCCTGCCGTCTATTTTGCTTGTCCTTTTGGAAATGCTTTTTGTATTGTCCTTGGCGACATTTTTTTCTACTTTTTGCAGCCCAGTGATGAGCGTGATTTTCACCCTCAGCCTATGGTTTATCGGTCACCTCGGCACAGCCTTAATTG
>CAZFKB010000053.1:0-22396 GCA_964519785.1 uncultured Candidatus Obscuribacterales bacterium
TCTAAAAGCCAGATATAGGTTTCTTGTTTTGGACCTTGTTGCGCGCCACCAACCTGGCTTACTAATTGTTTTGAGGAACGTGCGACTGGCACCAATTGTGGTAGCGAGTCTGGAATTTTTACACGAGCAAAGCGCGCTTCGCCTGAAGTTCTGCGAACCGAGACTGCTAAGTTCAAACTCAAGTTTGAAATATGCGGAAATGGGTGTCCTGGGTCAAAAGCCATTGGCGTGAGCACAGGGAAAATCTTGTTTAGAAAGTACTGTTTGATATCGAGCTTCTGCTCAGGTTCAAGCTCGTCGTATTTGACAATATTTATGCCTTCGGACTTCAGAGCTGGCAGCAAGTCTTGCATCAAACATTCTTGCGAAGCAACAAGTAATCGATTTACTTCAGAACCAATTTCTTCTAGTTGTTCGTAAGGGCTTAAACCGTCAGGACCTGAGCGTAGCGTCCCAGCCTCGATTTGACGCTTTAATCCGGCGACACGCACCATGAAAAACTCGTCTAAGTTAGACCCTACAATCGATAGAAATCTAATACGTTCAAGCAGGGGATTTGCAGGGTCTTGAGCTTCTTCCAGCACGCGGCGTTGGAAATTAAGCAAGCTCAGTTCGCGGTTCACATAAAGTCTATTGTCGTCGAGCGAATTAAGATTAGAAAGTGTGACGTATGCTGGAAGAGACGGCCAGGTACCTGTTTGGGCGCTTATGCTTGGTGGCAAAGTGGTCGGCGCCATAGGTGGGGCTAAATTTTCTTCGGGCTCAAATGCCTCAGGTTTGTCCATTTCGGCTGCAGATTCAACGTTTTGGGAAGACTGGGTCATAAATCACTTAATCGCTGGAATTACGCCCTAAATATATACTTCCCCTCGCATATAAGAAATGAACTCATTATATAATTAAGTTTCAATCATGAGTGCTGATAATGGGCGTAAAGAGCTTGTCAAAACACGCAAATAAGCCCAAACTGACGAGATGAGAATTCTTCCTGGAAAACCTTACCCATTGGGCGCTACCTGGGACGGAATGGGGGTCAATTTTGCCGTCTTTTCCGAGCATGCCACCAAGGTAGAATTGTGCTTCTTTGATTCAATAGAAGCTAAATCAGAAACAATCAAATTCGAGCTACCCGAATATAACAATCATGTTTTTCACGGCTATCTCAAAGACGTTCACCCTGGTCAGCTTTACGGATACCGTGTTTACGGTCCTTACGAGCCTGAAGAAGGGCACAGATTTAATCCTAATAAATTACTGACCGACCCTTATGCCAAACTGATTGCACGCCGATTGACCTGGCACGATGCGCTGCATGGTTATGTCATCGCTAATAGTACTATCCCAGATGTTATAAAAGAAGCGGATAAATCTTTCGATACCAGGGACAGTGCTCCATATGCACCTCTTTGTGCCGTCGTAGATAGTGCTTTTAACTGGGGAGACGATGTTCGTCCGGATATACCCTGGCACAAAACTATAATCTACGAAGCTCATGTCAAAGGCATGACCAAGCTCAATGCCCTTATTCCAGAACCTTTGCGCGGTAGCTATCTTGGAGTCGCGTCTGAGCCTGTAATTAATCATTTGAAAAAATTAGGTGTTACAGCAATCGAGCTTATGCCTGTGCATCAAAGGGTCTCGGAGCGGCGTCTGGTCGAGTCGAATCTCACTAATTACTGGGGTTACAACACTCTTTCTTTCTTCGCGCCGGACAGTCGTTTTGCAAGTAAGGGCTCTAACTTGAATGCAGTGCAAGAGTTCAAAATCATGGTGCGCTCGCTTCATGCCGCCGGCATCGAAGTGATACTGGATGTGGTTTACAACCACACAGCCGAAGGTTCTCACCTTGGTCCTACTTTGTCTTTTCGTGGCATAGACAATCTGAGCTATTATCGCACCGATCCAAAGAATCGACGATACTATGTAGACTATACTGGCTGTGGTAACACACTAAATATGGTGCACCCCAACGTCATTCAGATTATTATGGATAGTTTGCGTTATTGGGTCGAAGAAATGCATGTCGATGGTTTCAGATTCGATCTTGCAAGTGCATTAGCGCGCGAACTATACGACGTTGATAAACTTTCTGCATTTTTCGACGTTATTCAGCAAGATCCAGTGATATCGCGGGTGAAACTAATTGCCGAGCCCTGGGATCTTGGTGAGGGCGGATATCAGGTTGGAAACTTTCCAATTTTGTGGACAGAATGGAACGGAAAATATAGGGACACTGTGCGTCGTTTCTGGCGTGGAGACTCAGGCGTGCTTGGTGAGCTTGCAACCAGACTTACTGGAAGCAGCGACATTTATGAACACTCGGGACGAAGCCCTCACGCAAGCATCAATTTTGTCACCTGTCACGATGGTTTTACGCTCAAAGACTTAGTCAGTTATAACTCAAAACATAACGAAGACAATCTCGAAAATAATCGAGACGGCGAAAGTCACAATAACAGCTTCAACTGTGGCTTTGAAGGACCCATAGACGATGTGCAAATAAATGCACTTCGACTGAGACAGCGCAAAAACATCATGGCTACACTTCTACTTTCTATCGGCGTTCCAATGGTCAGCGGCGGCGATAGTCTAGGTCGCACTCAGCGCGGAAATAACAATGCTTACTGTCAGGATAGCGATTTGAGCTGGACAAACTGGGATCTGGCCACAAGTCCTGACGATTTAGACTTTTATGATTTTGTATGTCAGTTAGCCAAGGTCCGTCGCAACCAGGCTGTTTTGCAACGCCGGACTTTTTTCAAAACTGCAACAACTGTCGAAACCTCTAAAGCAAAAACAAAAGAGGTGGTCTGGCTCAAAGAAGACGCGACAGAAATGATGGAGCCAGATTGGCTCGAAGAAAAACGTAAACATCTTGGTGTCATATTCGAAGGCAATCATCCAAACTCTGAAGCGGGCAATTCTCTTTTGATTTTATTCAATGCATCAACTGCCGATGTAACTTTTACATTGCCTAGTCACGAAGACCATTTTTGTCTGACCCAAGATTTGTCTCCAAGTATCCTTGCTGCTAAAAAGAGCTGGACTCTTCTTGTCGAAACAACATCTAAACTTTCAAGCAGCTGTTGGGGCGCCGGATCTCTCTTCTTGGTGCCTGCGCAATCTATGGCATTGTTTGAATTAACTGAGATACCCGAACTAGAAGATCCAGATCGATTGCTTCCGGGATCTCTTCTCGATTAGCGAACTTAGTTATCGCAATAACTTGATTTCCACGAACGTTTGCTATCATGATTTCTTAAATCGACATCAAAGTCGACAGCTGCTTTCATCGCCATTAGAGTCGATACCCAGCCAGCAGTCGTTTCTACGCGATCATGTTGAAAGGACTTGGTCATCTACCCATTCTCAAATGTTGCAATATTTATTTCACACCTGCCATCAATTTTTTGATGGTAGGTGTTAACAAAAAGAGAACTACACCCGCTGCAATTCCGGCACCACCCATAGAGGCATAAAGTGTGATCATGCTCTGGGCATTTTTTTCGTCGAAGAATGTGCTCAAAAATCCAGCCATATAATTTCCAAGCGAATTACCCAAGAACCAGATTCCCATCGTTAAGCTTAAAAATCGCACTGGAGCTAGTTTTGTTACTGTACTCAGTCCAACTGGCGATAGACATAATTCGCCGATGACCTGGAATAAATAAACAAATACAAGCCACATGAAACTTACTTTGCCCTGAGCTGCAAGCATCGAAGCTGGTACCATGAGCCCGATTCCAAGTCCAAGGAAAATCATGCCGAACATAAATTTGCCTGGTGCAGATGGCTGTTTGTCACCAAGTTTTATCCAGAGCCATGAGAATACAGGAGCCAGTGCTATCACGAAAACCGCTTGGAATGTCTGCATCCAGGAGGCTGGAAATTCCCAGCCAAAAATTACGTTCTGGCAGCAACGTTCAGAAAATACATTGAGACTTGATCCGCCTTGCTCGTAAATTGCCCAGAACAGTGCATTGAAGAAGAAGAGCATCGCAATTGCGCCGATGCGTTGTTTTTCTTGAGCTGTGAGTGGCTGTTTGGCTTCTTTCTGTGAATCTTCTGCTGATGTGCCTTCGGCAAGTGGTTTTTTCTTCTTAAGACCAATGTCGCCCAGCGCTTTCCACTGCAAAACATACATGATAAGACCAAAAGTCATGCCAACGCCAGCCGCACCAAAACCAAAGTGCCAGCTTAAATGCTCGGGCAGTCCCCAGCTCAGAAGCAATGCTTTGAATTCTTTTGTTTGAGCGAAATAGCCACAAACAATCGGTGAAAGCGCAGCGCCGATGTTCACGCCCATATAGTAAATTGAAAATCCAGCATCGCGCCTGGTGTCATCTGGTGCGTACAAACTGCCGACCATTGTCGACATGTTAGGTTTGAGCATGCCAGTTCCAATCACAATTAGAATCAGTCCAGCATAAAAAGTTGCGGGCGATGGAAATGCCATGGTGAAGTGACCCAGGGCAATGATTGTTCCGCCAATTAAGACAGAATATCTGGCGCCAAGATAAGTGTCTGCAATATAGCCGCCGGGCATGGATGCAAGATAAACAGCCATTGTGTAAATGCCATAAATCTGCGAAGCGCTGGCAACAGACATTCCCATTCCGCCTTTTGCCACAAGTTCGACCATGTAGAGCATTAAAATGGCACGCATGCCGTAATAGGAAAAACGCTCCCACATTTCAGTGAAGAACAGGTTGGCTAGACCGATTGGATGCCCGAAGAAAGTTTTCATTATTTTTATTGCGAAGGTCTTATATTACTTAAGCCTGAAGTTTAACATCTTGGCTAGCTACGTATAATCTATCTATGGCTAAATTACTTCTGGTAGAAGACGACAAGAATCTGGCTTATCTGCTCAAGATGCAGCTGGAGCAAAACAAATTTATGGTGGAGCACGCAAAGTGCGGGCTTGACGCACTTACATATTTGCGCACCCAGACCTATGACCTGGTCATACTGGATTGGATGCTGCCAGATATTTCGGGGATTGAAGTCTGCAAAGAGCACCGCAATTCTGGTGGGAAAACTCCTATCTTGATGCTTACAGCCCGAGGCGAAATAGAAGATAAAGCTGCAGGTCTCAATTCAGGAGCAGACGATTATCTGGTAAAACCGTTTCACCCAACCGAACTTGATGCGCGAGTGAATGCGCTTCTGCGACGTCCACAAAGTTATTCGGGTAAAACGCTCAAGGTTTGCGATCTGGAATTAGATACCGCTAATAGTGTCGTCACTCGTGGTGGCACGCAGATAGATTTAACCGCAAAAGAGTTTGGCATGCTCGAGTTGTTAATGCGTTATCCAAATAAAAGTTTCACACTGGAAGCCATTCTCGACCGAGTGTGGGATGCTGATTCAAATGCATCGATCGATAGTGTGCGCACTCATATGAAAACGCTTAGAAAAAAACTTGGCGACAATAACGACGAGAACGGAATCATACGCACAAAGCGGGGACAGGGTTATCGTATCGTAGATAACTAGTGGTTCTATGAAAAACAATTCTCTCACTACGCTCACCACTATAGCCATAGGTCTTGCGGTGGCGCTTCTGGTTTACATAGGCAATATCTCGCTTGGACAGTGCTTTCAGCGTCTGGAAGATTCTAAGATGGCGCAGCGTCAGTTCAAGATTTTAGATCTACTGCACGGCATTAAATATGATCTGCACCAGGCTATTCTGGCTGAACATGAGTATATTTGGGGACGAGACAACAAATTTGTCCAGTTGTACGAAGATAACATGAGCAGTGCGCTAGATAGAATCACCAAGCTTGATATCGAGTTGCACGGCAAATATCAGATGACTTCAGACGAGTTGAAAGAATATGTCAGCGTGCACAGAAGATGTGCTCATGAAGCTTTTAAGCTCAGTAGCGAGAAAAGTCCAAAAGATGCTTTTATTTTCTTGAATGAGCAAGGGCAGGAACGACTAGCTTCTGAAATCGAAGATTTGATAGACAATTTGGAGGGGCGTACTTCTGTCGAGTTCGGCTTCATCACCACTCAGGCTGACAAAGGAAGTATGCAAACAGTGACTGGTATTGCTGGTCTAATGTGTGTTGCACTTGTTATTTTGATTGTGGTTATAGTTGTCGTTAATCGCTATGTAAACGAAAGACAACAGGCTGAACGATCTTTGCAAGAAGCCGAACGAAGATTCAGAGCTGTTTTCAACCAGACATTTCAGCTCAGCTTTTTGCTCAATCCTGATGGCACCATTATCGAATTGAATGAAACTGCGGCACAGCTGAATCCAAATACAAAAAATCTAACTGGCAAATATTTCTGGCAAGGCGATTTCTGGCTCAAACAAGACAAAAACATAGACCGGCTCAAAGATGCCGTAGAGCGTGCCTCAAAAGGGCAGACTGTGCGTCTTGAAGAAGAGATAAAAGACAATTTCGGCATTATCTATATAGTAGACCTTTCTCTAAAACCAATTGTCGAAGACCGCACTACTGTTTTATTTTTGATTGCAGAGGCGCGCGATATTACAGAGCGTAAACAGGCAGAAATTCGAGTCAAAGAGTTCTATTCTACTGTTTCACATGAGTTGCGCACGCCACTCACTGCCATACGTACAGCTCTTGGGCTCATGGAGACTTCAATTTCAAAAGACATGGACTCTAAAGCCAAGCCAGTCCTTGCAATCGCCGAGGAGGAGACCGACCGTCTTATTCGTCTAATCAATAATATATTGGATATTAGAAAAATCGAGTCGGGTAAACTCGATTTGCGCCTCAGTTCGGTCGAGCCCGATTCGATAGTGCAAAAGTCTATAAATAGTCTTGAAAATCTGGCTAGAGAAAACAAAATCGAATTTGAAACTCAGTTTGCTCAAACAAATGGCAGCAAGGCGCCGGAAACCATTCTTGCTGACGAAGATAAGTTGCAGCAAGTGATTACTAACCTACTTTCAAATGCCATTAAATGGTCGCCAGAAGGCGGAAAAGTGCATGTGAGTGTAAAACAAGTGGAGCGGTTGAACAAAAAAGAGCAAGACCAGGTTGAGGATCAAGATTTAGAGCCGGCTGAAGAAAACTTGGATAAATATTGTCGGTTTGAAATTTGCGATGATGGACCAGGCATCCCGGTTGAACAGCGCGAGATCATTTTTGACCAGTTTCAGCAGGTAAAAGGCAAAAATATGCCGCCGGGGGGAATCGGCGGCAAAGGAACTGGTCTGGGACTGGCAATTTCTAAAGCTTTAGTTGAGCAGCACGGTGGAGCTATAGGGGTTTTGTCTCGAGAAAATGGACAGGGAGCCTGCTTCTGGTTCGAACTGCCGTGTAAAGAAGAGCCGGTTTGCGATTAACCGGCTCATATCCTCAACATTGATCAAACTCAAAAATCGCTAGATTGTAGTTTCGCTTTCGTGGCCGACGTCATGCTTGCTTCAACGACGATTCTTTGATTTGGTCAATGGCTTACATTATTCATATTAAGTAGCGAGCGTGAAGTCAATGTGAATTACTCAGTCTTCGCGATTTAACCTAAATCCAGAGCATTTAATTTTGCAGTCAAGTTCTTGGCAGAAAAATGAAATTGGACAGGCTTTGAGATTTGGGAGATGGATATATTTATCCCTTATATAAAGTACGGCGATTTGCCTGTATTGCATTAAAGGTTAACCGGCACTTATCATTGGATTATTGAAGACGTCGGAACAGGCACCGCCCAAATATGGGAAAGCGGAGCCGAGAATATAAGGTCCGATGTGTTTCTAAAAAACTAAAACATAACCCCTGCGCTACGCCTGGTATTACCGATGGTGTCACCATCTGCTGGTCGAGCGCGCCGATAATCCTTAAGGAGGATTCCCCATGAAATTCGCTCGCAAATATCTCTCTCTTGGCGAACGCTTTGAAGAGCGCGGAAAATATGTGAAGGCGGAACGTTTGTACACAAGAGCACTCAAATTGATCGAAGGAAAAGTTGATGCAACAAGCGAAGAGCTCATTCCCTATCTCTACAACCTTGGATTCATCCAGGCTGCTCAGGACGACAATTCAGAGTCCATTAAAACATTCGGCCGTTTGTTACCGATTTTGCTCAAAAAGCACGGGCAGTCCCACGCCGACGTACAAGAAATCCGCGATGTACTCCATGATATCCACACTGAAATCGGCGTCCCCTGTCAGGCTATCAACGGCTAAAAGCAGATGATACCACTGGTAGTGCAGTAAAACAGAGCTAGAGTGCGATTGATGCGCGGCTAAAGCACAGCCAAAGGTACGTCTTTTTGAGGCACAGGATAAATAGAATCGATCTGTTTGAGGTCTTCTTGATCCAGCTTCAATTTCTCGGGGTCAGCACCAGCATTCTCTTCTACATGAAGCGGTTTAGCCGCTTTGGGAATAGAAAAAGTGCCTTCCAATCTGGTTAGAAAAGCCAGTATTACTTGTCTGATTGTAGCTTGGTGTTTCGCCGCTATCTCAGACAATACACGATATTCATTGCTGTTAGCATCGGGAATTTCGCCATATGGTGTATAACCCACGACTGCAATATTCTTTTCCTGACAAAACTGCATCAAGCGTCGCTCGATTCCTCGCTCTTTCAGATTGTACATAACCTGATTGCAAGCTATTTTCCCTTTGGAAAGGGAATCGAGTGCTTCCTGCAGATCTTCCATGTCGAAATTGCTCACGCCAAAAGAGCGGATTTTTCCTTCTTCTTCGAGCTTTTCAAATGCGCCAAGTGTTTCTGCCAGGGGACGATCGCCGCGCCAGTGTAAAAGATAGCAGTCCAAATAGTCGGTGCCCAAGCGCTTCAAA
Source organism: uncultured Candidatus Obscuribacterales bacterium (assembly GCA_964519785.1). Classification (GTDB taxonomy): domain Bacteria; phylum Cyanobacteriota; class Vampirovibrionia; order Obscuribacterales; family Obscuribacteraceae; genus Aved-18. Next base: position 8,796 of record CAZFKB010000053.1, read on the forward strand.
GTGCGCTCCAGCGCTGATATAGTGCCAAGATAACTTGCATTGGTTGGAAGTACTTTGCTTACAAGAAACACTTTGTCACGCGATACTGGTTTGAAAGCTTCGCGGATAACTTCTTCAGCATGACCATACATTTCGGCTGTGTCGATATGAACCATACCAAGCTCAAAACCACGCTGAAGTGACTTTACAGCTTCGTCTTTATCTTTGCCTGACTCTGGAATTTGCCATGTACCCTGTCCGATGACAGGAACCTGAAATGAAGTGGGACCGAATTTTCTGGATTTCATTCTCTAAATGTTTTTGTATTAACTGGGCAAGTGATACTCAACTTCTCGCTGGAGAAATTCGAGTTTGGATTCCAACTCTTTATTTTCCTTGGAAGGCTTCTGATTCCATAGCTTTATGAAGTTTTTTAGCGTCTTTAACATTTCCTTTTCGCCCTGGTGCAGACCGAGCCCTCGTTTTTCATTGAGAATATTTTCTGCTGGCACAATGAGCTTAGACAAGGCCAGTTCAAGGTCTTGGCTTACTTGATTGAGGGCGCTTGCAATTTGAGCGACGTCTGCCGCTTCTAAGTTACTTTTTTCCAATTCGAAAGAAAGTGGATCCTGAAGTGACGAACCTTCTTTGCCCAATCTTGCGATGGCGCGAGCTGTTTCACCTTTTCCAGAAAGCCCAGAGCTTGAATGTTCTTGCTTGCTTGCGACCCAGTCTGCGCTAAGCCCTTCTTTGAGCGCTTCAAGATAATTTTCGTCAGTTTTGTCGTGATTGATTCGGCTCAGGTGAATGGCAGCCCAGCGCCTGTTCTCCGGCTTTTCCGACTTCAGTTGGGCGATTAGAATCTCTTTTTGATCTTTGCTGCTGCCTACATATTCAGGAAGCCATTTGAGCGCGGCAGTTGAACCTTCATGCCCGGCTATTTTTATTAGTTCACCAAGCAACGGATTGCCTGGCAGAAGGGGCGTCAGCACGTCTGATTGCGATTTAGCCCAGATATCCCCACGAGTGAAGTCTTTGCTGTCTACCGCTTGCGCAACGGCGTGAGGCAAGCCTTTTTCTTCCACCTCTTTTAAAAATTCGTCCACTATTGTGGGCTGAAATTTGCGACTGAGATGATTTTTAATGCTTTCGATATATTCATTCCAAGACTCGGGCCAAGACTCAGGCCAAGATTCAGGCCGCGTTTCAGGAACAGCGTCTTGCGTTTTTGCTTTTGCCTTCTTCGGTGAGGTTGAACTTTTCTTATCTGGCATTAATGAAAGCTCCTTTTAATTGAGGATTCCCGAGGCTGACAACAGGTAAATCGGCTTGTAAATAAAGATAAACCGCAATTTTGTTTTGCTCTATCTGGTGGCAGGCTGGGAAGATACTCGCCCTAAAAATTGATCTTAAATAAAGAGATCATGGACATTGAGTATACAGGTCGTACAATGTCAAGCAGGCGTTTGGGCTCGGTGAGCCTGGCAAGCAAATGCTTTGGAACTACTATTTTTAGCGGGGTTGATATGGTGCTCAGTACCTTTGCAGGAAAAACAGTTTCGGTCGCCGTAGAAAAAAATTACACGGTTAAGAACGAAAAACTCATGAAATGGGTGGATGAAGCAGTTGCTCTATTCCAGCCAGACTCAGTCTATTGGTGTGACGGCAGTCAGGAAGAATATGACCGAATTGCCGCCCAGATGGTCACTCAGGGCAAACTTATTAAACTGAATGATGCAAAACGTCCAAATTCATACCTCGCACGCTCTGATGCTTCGGACGTTGCTCGTGTAGAAGACAGAACTTTTGTCTGTTCGAAAAATAAATCCGATGCCGGTCCTAACAACAACTGGATGGACCCTCAAGAGATGAAAAACAAGCTGCGCGGACTCTTTGAAGGCAGCATGAAAGGACGCACCATGTATGTCGTGCCCTTCTCGATGGGTCCTATTGGCTCACCACTTTCTCATATTGGCGTGGAACTCACAGATTCACCGTATGTGGTGCTCTCCATGCGCACAATGACTCGTATGGGTAAAAAGGTCGTTGATTCGCTTGGCGAAAAAGGCGACTTTGTTCCTTGTCTGCACTCGGTTGGCGCCCCGCTCAAACCAGGTCAGAAAGACGTTCTTTGGCCCTGTAACGAAACCAAATTGATTGTACATTTCCCTGAAACGAGAGAAATTTGCTCATACGGTTCTGGTTATGGTGGCAATGCACTGCTTGGCAAAAAATGTTTCGCTTTGCGCATCGCTTCAACAATGGCGCAAGAGCAAGGTTGGCTTGCTGAGCACATGCTCATTCTTGGACTCAAAAATCCAGAAGGCAAAAAATCATATATCGCAGCTGCTTTCCCAAGCGCTTGCGGTAAGACCAACCTGGCGATGCTCATTCCTCCAGCTGCATTCAAAGGCTGGGAAGTGACAACAGTCGGCGACGATATAGCCTGGCTCAAACCAGGTCCTGATGGCAGACTTTATGCAATCAACCCGGAATCTGGTTATTTTGGCGTTGCACCTGGTACTGGCGACAAAACCAATCCAAACGCCATGGCAACTATGAAAGAAAACGCTGTTTTCACAAACGTTGCTTTGACTCCAGATGGTGATGTCTGGTGGGAAGGGATGACAGACGCTCCTCCGGCAAAATGTATTGACTGGCAAGGTCAAGAATGGACACCGGATTGCGGACGTAAAGCCGCTCATCCAAATGCTCGTTTCACCGTACCTGCAACCCAGTGCCCATCGCTCGATGACAAATGGGACGATCAAGCAGGTGTTCCAATCGATGCATTTATCTTTGGTGGACGCAGAAGCACCACTCAGCCGCTCGTATACGAAACATTCAACTGGGATTTCGGTGTTTATGCTGCCGCTACAATCGGCTCAGAAACAACCGCTGCCGCTACTGCCAAAGTTGGCGAAGTGCGTCGTGACCCAATGGCGATGCTTCCATTCTGCGGATATCACATGGGTGATTACTTCCAACACTGGATTGACCTTGGTCATTCCATCAAGAAAGCACCTAAAGTGTTCTGCGTAAACTGGTTCTTGAAAGATGAAAAAGGCAAATTCATCTGGCCTGGTTTTGGTGAGAACATGCGCATTCTCGAGTGGATCTTTGATCGTGTCAATCAAAATGCAGACGCAGTCGAAACCCCACTTGGTTATGCACCACGTTATGAAGACCTGAACTTCAAGGGTATCGAATCTGAAGTCACACCTGAAGTCTTTGAAAAATTGATGACAATCAATGCCAAAGACTGGCAGGAAGAGTTCAAGCTGAGAGAAGAATTGTTCGAGCAACTAAAAGACAGATTGCCCGAGAAATTCAAAGCAATTCAGGATTATCTCAAACTTGGTCTTGCATAAGTAAAGATTGAATTGAGTAAATCAATTAAATCAATGAAGCAGCCTCTCAATATTTGAGGGGCTGTTTTTTTATCTTAAAACGCGAAGTACTTCATTGGTGAAAAGTTCCGGTTGCTCCAGATGAGGAAAATGACCAACCTGAGCCATGATATAGATTTCGGAGCCTTTCGCGAGATTGGCATCGATATTGAATTTGTCCATCAAATCGACACCTATGCATTTGTCTTCTTTGCCATGAATATATAACATCGGGACATCTGGAATTGGCAGCCCCGTTAATTCGTCGCTGAACAACGAACGATAATGATTCAAAGCAAGTTCAAGACATTCAGGCTCTTTAAGTGCTTGAATAGCGAGCTTGGCGAAGTCTTTGCTGTGAAAGCCTTTAGAAGTCCAATCCTGCCACAACTTTTCTATAAGCGCGAAATTGTCTTGCTTGATGAATTTCTGCGCGAACTTTTGCTGGAACATAAAAACGTACCACGAGCGTTTCATCTGCTCATACGAAGCCACGTCCACAAAAACTGGAAGTGGTGGCCATGAAGATGTGATCATCACAGACCATCTGTCTGGTTCCAGACTTGCAGCTACATAAGCAGCTGCCGCACCCCAATCGTGTCCGATGATGACACCAGGTTTGCCACCACACAAAGCTTCGTGTAGTGCGTTTGCATCTTCGCCAAGCGCCAGCGGACCACACGGTCCGTCGACAGGTGCTTTGGTTGGAGCAAAACCTCTAAGAAATGGACAGACAACTCTCCAGCCTTCCTCAACCAGTGATGGCATCAAATAGCCCCAAGTGTACGGCGTGTCTGGAAATCCATGCAAACAAAGCACAATAGGATCTTTGGGAGAGCCAGTCTCCAGATAATGAATCTCAGCGTCGTTGATTTTGATAGAAGGCATTATTTTTGAGGCTCTAATTCAATCTCGGGTTTTGGCTCAGGCGTAGTTTGAGATTCTATGCGAAAGTGTTTTTCAAACCATCTGGGTGTGAAATCATACCCAAAGCCTGAGCGTTTGACACCTAATTCGACTCGATAAGGATTTTGACAAATATAGATGAGGTAGACATTCATAGACATGAATATGGCGACACCTGCCGTCATGATTATTTGTGCGACGAGACTTTCCATGTAAAAGAAATAAGTGAACCAGATGGTCAGAACGCCACCAGCAATTAGCACTGCCCATAGTACCATAGGCAGACCGCCTTTAGCTGATACCATTCTGAATCGGCGTGCAGCAGTCAACTCTTCCATATTGCCCAACATTATCGAATAGCTTTGCGAATCTCTATTGTTGGTCGGCGTATATCGAGTAACAGTTTTCCATAACTTTTGATATGCCGTAATGGTCCCTTCTTTTTCTTTGCCTTCTTCGACTTTAGACCAGTCTTGCGCTACTGCAATTAGAGCGTATTCGTGTATTGCTTCTTTGATTTCATCTCTGGCAGGTTGTTCGAATGTGGTCGCCAGGTGAAAAATGCTCGATAGCATATTCGATTCGGATATTGCCATCTGGCTTGCCTGGTCGACTTTGGCTTGCGAATTGACCACAATCATTCCAATGATGATGGCATAAAGTGTGCCAATTACAGCAAGCATGACGCCGCCAACTTCGTGACATGCTTTCAGTAATTCGGGACTGAAGCGTTTGCGCACTACGACCAATCCGGCAATGGAAAGGATAGTGCTTAACCCAATTATCAAGAGACATTCTACTAGTGAACCCATGACGTGGATCATACTGTTTTTTGGACGTCAAGAATTTGATTTTATTCAGTTTTTGACATCAGCATCCATCACATATTTGATTCGTGTTGCAAGTGGTGGGTGCGAATAAAACCAAAGTTCAAATAATTTTGGCGGACATGGTTCAGATAGATTCTCGGTCGCAAGGAATGCATAAGTGCGCGCAAAATTCATCGGGTCATGATGGATTTTAAGACCATACATGTCTGCATCACGTTCTTTTATGCGCGAATAGGTGCTTTCAAATGGACACAACCAGAATTCACCACAGTGTGAAACGTAGATGAATATTGCAATGGTAGAAAGATCCTGAATTTGTCTGATTCCCCATGCTTTAGGCATGTTTTCGAATAAAATCGGAGTGAAATACAAATTTACTGGAATAGTCCACAGTCCAGCTAGTATCGCTAAACCGCATGCAATCATTACATGATTCAATGCGTAATGACCTAATTCGTGTGCCACCACACATAGTATTTGCTCGTGAGGAAGTTTTTTTAGTAAAGTATCCCAAATTACAATTCTTTGCGATGAACCTATACCCGAGACATAGGCATTTATTGTATTTGTTTGTTTCGATTTATCTACAACATAAATTGGTGCATCTGGTATTCCTGCTTTAGCTGCCAGTTTTTTTATATCTGTACGCAGGGGCGAAGGTGGCATCAACATAAATTGATTAAATACAGGTGCAAGTAATATCGGCGAAATGAAAGTCATGAAAAGCATTATTGGAATGCCACTGATTACCTGTAAATATGGCCATTTTCTTGGAAATTTACGAATCAAGAAAAGAAGTAATGCCCACATCGGAACTTCTAATGCTATTTGCATCAAAAACGATTTTAGATAATCTAATAGCCAATCGTTAAACGACTGCGAACTAAGACCATAGTAGTGAGAAAAGACATAGTCACTCAAATAGGAAATCGGAAAAGTTATTATCTCTATGGCGAGAGCCCAAATGCCCATAAAAATGAGCACTTGCAATATGAAATTTGATGTTTTACTTTCGGCAAATTTGCTCAACTTAAAAGCTAAGCCGGATTGTAAGAATGTCATCAAAAGGCCAAAGCTTATGATAGTCCAGCCAAAACCTATCGCCGTTTTCTGGCGATCGCACCAGAACATTTTGTCTGTAACGACAGGAATAAGTTTGTGCGCTTCAGGATTATCTAGTGGGATTGGTTCAGCCGGTGCCAAAAGGGCATAGGCTGCTCCGAACATGCAAATTAGAACGATTGATACAGGTAAAATCCAATACAAATAGTCGAGATTTCGACTTGGATGCAAATGCTCAGGTTCATTTTTTATTTTATTTGAAACATGCATCGGATGCGAGCTGAAACCTTCACTTTGAAAAAAAATTAGGCACCAATTATGATGGCAAAATAGGATTTGTGTATTGCAAGTCGGGATAATTGCGCAGATGAATTAAAAGCCATTATGTCATGATTGTATTAAACGACTGACGGAAATGCTTGTCCTCTGCTTTCTTTTTATATAAAATGAGTGCGGAATCAAGTTGGTTGTCTTCCTGGGAGTGAAAGATGAAACTATTGGTTTTCCGATTTTGTTTGGGCGCCTATTTGGTGCAGGCTTTAGCGTTGCCAGCACTGGCGCAAGGCGATCCGGTTATAACCCCAAGTGCTCCTGCACCTAAAATCGAGATTCAAGAGCCGGTTAATAACAACAACAGCCAGGCATTTTTCCAGCTTTATCAATCAATTCAAAACCAGCAGAATTCCCTTTTCAATACTCCTGCCGTGCAGCTCAATCCTGCCATTACTCCCCTTGATCAGCGTAGTGGTTTGATCAAAAACTCGACAGATTACAATCCTTTTGGCGTAAGCGGACTGGGAATTACGTCTGTTGGCATGCCAAAAATCAATAATAGCAATTTGCTTGCTAATCCAGACAATAATGCGCTTGCTCGCGATGTAGCCAATTATTTGCTTGCAACAGAGCCAAGAATCAATGTTCAAACTATGGTATTGCCTAAGCTCAATAGCCTTTCTACTACTTCTTTATTGACCGCTCTTGCGATGGCTCTTGGAATTTCTCAAGACACGTTGCAAACATTTTTGCTCAAGAATTCGCCGGGTTCGATAGAGAATCTCAGAGCGAATTTGATCAGTATGGCAATCAATCTCAAAATAGGGAATCTGCCTGTTTCTGTAGCAAAAAACGCATTCATGCAAATGATTGGGCTTAATCCTGCTTTGGTTGCAAGCTCGACACCAGCAATCTCGACAAATCAGACTACACAGACACAAACGAGTTCCAATATTTCTTCCAAACCATCGTTTGATTCGCTTAGCACTCTGCTCAATAATCTGCAGAATGCCCAGACTAATATTCAAAACGCTCAAACAACTCAAACCAAAACGGTAACAACACAGCCTATTCAAACTAATATACAGACTGTACAGAATCCGACCAATGCTATTTCTTCGCTCAATAATTTTGTCGGTCAAACAGCTCAGAATACTCAACAATCCTTAGTGCAAATAGGTAACCAAATTAAAACAGAAACCGGTGTCAAGCCGTCTACGACTTCAAACGCGAATACGGCTAAAGCAGACGCCATTGATAACAAAGTACAACAGCTCGAGAATCAAATACAAGCAGCTCAAGTCAACAAAGTAGTTGGCACAACCAATGCCACTCCCGGCGCCAATGTTCAAACCGTTGGAGCGGTCTTGAATAATCCGACTGCATTTACCAATGTAATTGCTAATGCAATAAATGGAACTGTGGCAGGAAGCATAAATTCAATCGCCAATGCACTTGGTCTTCCGCCGTCGAACGCGTCGGCTAAAGCTCCTGCAACTCCTACTTTTCCCCCCGGAGTGCCGAATCCTGTGGCTTTAGTCAATGGCGCATTAATTCAAGCATCGCTTGCAACACTCAAAGTCAATCCTATAGTCGGGCAAGCTATTTCAATCAAGGCTGCGCTTGGACATTTTAATAATAATCCAGCTACATTGCAGGCTCTTGCTAAGCTTATTAGCACTCCCGGCATACCTCCTGAATTTGCACAAGTCGTTGCTGTAAAAATTCTGGAAAACAATGCAAGACCTGGAGATATTCCAGTTAGAGCTATTCTTGCTGCAACACCAAGCACTAATACTTCTTCAAATCCTGCAGTAAATGCACTAATAAAACAGTTAGACGGTATGATTGATGATGCCTTGGTTAGATTGGGCAATTCTGCCGAAAGCTTTGTAAAGCTATTCGATGCGTTGAATGATGCTATTCAGCAAAACAATCAGAACTTACAACAAGTGAAATTTAAAGGGTAAACAAAGTGCATTCGCAAAATGTTGTAGAGAGTCTTCGCATACAAGCCGAGCGATCTGACGATGACGAGGAAGTAATAGAGCTTCTGAGAAAAGCGCTGGAAGCTGCAAACGGCGAACTTGGAAAAAATTGGGAATCGAAATTTGAAGGACGCGGCTGGTCGGCAAAAGAAGTGCGCCCAGCCATGACTGCAATGGCGCAGCTTGCTTCTGAGCTTAGATGGGATGATCAGTTGGATGAGTCTCTGCAACTTTGTCACAAGTTGATGAAGCTAGATCCAGCTGACAATCTTGGAATTCGATATGATCTTGCCAGTTGCTTATTTGAGTCTGAAAAAGATTCTGAGCTTGAGCAATTGTTGGCAAAATTTTTTGATGACGAGTCTGCGGCATTGAAATATATGAAAGCACTCTATTATTTTAGAAAAGAAGGAAAATCTAAACGCGCTTCTGAAGCGCTTTTGGATGCATATGCATGCAATATTCACGTTCCTGTTTTTCTTTCTGAAGTGGTTGATATGCCCGAGGAATTACCTGACGAAATTGGTATCGGCGATGATACCGAAGCGGTGGCATACGCTACGGAGTATTGTTATCTCTGGGCTGATACTCAAGGGGCACTTGAATGGATGGCTGACGAATTAGGTCCCAAAATACGCAAGAGTATTTCTGACCCAGAAATCAGCGACGACATCATTAAAGGTCTTCGAGGAATTTTCGAGGACTAAACGCCTATTTTCCAGCCTAGTTCATCAAGCGCTTCGTCTAAGCCAATGCGACTGCGTTGGCAATAATGCAGAGCGATGATCGCTTTTTCTGTTTTGAGAGCCTGTTTTTCAATCAGCGCCTGTACCTGAACAGCGGCGTGCAAAGTCTTGTTATCTAAAATATTATTGCTCACAAGATATTTGCCAGCTTCGCCCTCAGCTTGCGGACCTTGAAGGGCCATGGCTTTGTTGTAATCTGATTCGCCCACAAGTCCAGCTTTGTGTAACAGCTTCAATACTGCTCCTACATTGGCTGGAGCTTCTTTTCCAGTGGCTGGCGATATGGCATAAAATGTTCCTGACTGGGTTTGTCTTGTGCGCCAGGGTTGATTTTGATTTTGTTCTTGATTAGCTTGCTGAGCCAATCTTTGCAATTCGAGACTTAGTTCCATCACTGTTTGATAGCGTTTAGAAGGTTGTTTTTCAAGACATTTCATAACTACTGCCTCCAATGCCGGTGGCAGTGAAATGTCGACACGTAAATCGGCAAATGGTGTCGGTTTTACGTTGACGTGCATATAAATTGTTTTGTATGCATTCTCGCCTTCGAAAGGACGTTTGCCCATCAAAGATTGATACATTACGCATCCAAGCGAATAGATGTCTGAGCGCGCATCTAATGTTTCGCCTTTGCACTGTTCAGGACTCATGTAATAAGGACTTCCAAAAACATCGCCTGTGTTGGTCAGTTTCTGATTAGAGTCGTCATCATCGTCTTCTTCACGCAAAACTTTGGCAATACCAAAGTCGAGCAGTTTTACTATTTTCACGTTCTGCTCGTTTTTGACCATCATGATATTGCTTGGCTTAACATCGCGATGAATAACTCCGCGCGAATGGGCGTGATGCAAAGCTGCACAGGTTTGATAAAAAGTGGTCAAAAACTGAGTGAGACGAAGGCGACTATCGGCACGAAGTAATTGCTCCAGGCTGTGACCGTCTAGATATTCCATCACCATGACCGGGATGCCGTCGGAAGTGAAACCATAGTCGTGAACGCGTACGATATTGTCGTGACCTAAAGCCATTGTGGCTTTGAATTCCTGCTCGAATCGTTTGGTCGAGCGTTTGCTATGACCTTCGTGCAAAAGGTGGGGGTGCAAAACCTTAACTGCAACGAGTTTTCCATCTTTAGTATCTTCGGCTTTGAAGACTCGACTCATACCACCTGCGCCCACCTCGCAAATGGCTTTGTAGCGGTTCAAGAATAAAGCGCTTTTTTCTTCTGGCTCGCTATGCGAAGGCTTGGGGCGTTCAACCGTTTTGGTTTCTTTCTTCTCGATTGACTGGTTAGCGCTGACGGCTCGGGCACGTTTTAAGATTAAATTGTAGATTTGCTCAGGATTTTCTGTCTCGATGCTCCAAAAAACGTCTCCAGGTTCCCCCAAAGCCGATTCGCTGCTCAAAACCCAGGTGGGACTGCCTTCCATACGGTTCAGGTAAGTCACAGTCAGGAAGTATCTAGAGGTGCCGCCAAGGATGAATCTGATAGATTGAGTATGGGGCGAAGACTCTTCTGCCTCTGACATGAGCGCAGCCAACTGGACCCGACTAGGCGGGGCGGTCAACCGCTCAGGTTCGGGACTTTCAATCCGCTTTTCGCTGTAGTTGTCTGTCGTCATCTTCTAAGATCAAATCTATCATTTTCTACAAGTATATATTCAATCATTTCCTGGGTGTAACATCTTGCACAGAAAAGCCAAGAGATCTTGACCTGTCAAGTATGAATTACTTTACCGGGTCTAAGTGTCAATGCTTGATACTATTTTTGGTGTTAATACTGTCAATGGTGGCGGATATTTTTTCGTGCTACGCTTGATGGATGTACCTTAAATGAATCCCAGTCTGGTTCGCGCGGTTTTTGAATGCCGCGAGCTCGTGCTTCGGCTTGATCAATTATTCGTTTAGCTCGTTCTTCGGCATCATTTGTAATTTCATCGTAAATGCTCTTAGGAACGCCAATGCCAATCTCGCCAGTTTCTGGATTTTGAACCCAGTGATTACCAGTGTCATGAAGATCCTGAATTCGTTGCTGTGCTGCGGCTCGAATAGCCGATGCCTGCTTCATAGCTTCTTGCAAAATATCTGACTTGCGCTTTTCTGAAAGTTCCAAATCCTTTTCGTACTGTTTTTTGACCTCTTCCATTTGTGCATCTTTGCGTTTTTGCGCTGCAGCCAAAAGAGGGTCTTCGGTAGGTTCATCATCCCCTAAAGAGTTTATTGCGTTTTCTATGGTTGCAATATGGTCCAACCCCAGCTTGCAGGCTTTTGCCGTTTTGAAATCAGGCATTAGCTCGATGCATCCCTCGTAATATTTTTTTGCCAGGTCGTATTCTTTTAAGGCGAGATAGGTGTTGGCAAGTTGATAATAGGCAGGCCAGTATCTCTTGTTCCGACGTATGGTCATAGAAAAGTACCTGGCAGCTCTTTCGTAATCTTTCTGCGCGTATCTATCGCAACCATCTTTGAATGTATTGCTGGCTTTGGCGCTCGAAGCAAAAACCATTGATATCGAAATTGTTGCCAGGGTTACAAGGATCGACGAGTGTATGAGTCGCATCTTCAATTCCCTTACCAAGAAGCCGCTGGTTGCAATGGAAAAATTATATCTACCAAGATAAACTATAAATTGCTTTCTATCTATTTTAAGTGTTGTAAGTAGCGAACCTGCAAAATAACTGTTTCAATAGAATTTTGTCTCTGGAATCCCTCATTTGAACGTAACCGATGAAATCTAAAAATATTGTCGCTCTAGCCTTGACACTCGCATTAAATTTTCAGACCTCTAGTTTGGTCTGTTTGGCAGAAGAATCTAATGCATCCCAATCCGCCACCCCTTCAGTCAACCAGGCGCCCAATTCGCCTTTGATGGAAAGCATGTCTTCGGAGCTTAAACGCTCTTTTGACAAGCTGAAAACACATGGTGATGCGCCTCTTTATTACCTTGGTTATCGTTTGTACGATACGACTACTGTGACTATATCTGGCGAATACGGCGCTCTGACTCAAGAAGTTGAGCCAGTTCGTTCGCGTTATCTGAGTGTGGATGTAAGAGTTGGCACTCCAGAGCTCGATAATACTCACAAGATTAGAGAGCAAGGTTACATGGGTTCGATGGGCGGTTCGTCTTTTAGAAAAGACGTCAATATTCCGATCGAAGATAATGACCTGGCGTTACGCCAAGCTTTATGGCAGCAGACCGACCAATCCTATAAGGAAGCGCAGCAGCAGTTTTCGCGCGTTGTCGCAAATCGCGATATTAATGTGACCGAGGATGATCCTTCTAACGATTTTTCAAAAGAAGAAAAAGCCGAGTATTTTGAGCAAAGTCAAAAGTTTGATTTAGATAGCGATAAAAAGATCGACGAGTGGACTCAGCGAGTCAAGCGGCTTTCGGCAATATATAGAAAGTATCCTTCTATTTACGATTCGTCAGTGGTTTTTCAAGCTAAGCTGACCAAGCGCTATCTCGTTAATAGCGAAGGTACACGCATAGAAGATTCGAGGACCGATTACCGCATATATACGACTGCTCAAGCCCGGGCGGATGATGGAATGGATTTGTGGTTGTACGATGATTTTGAAGCGGTCAAGCTTGATGAGATGCCTCAGGAAGACTCGCTCGATAACATGGTCACCAAGGTGGCAGACAATCTGGTCAAGCTAGAGAAGGCGCCCAAGGCTCAGCCTTTTGCGGGTCCAGCAATTTTGCGTTCGAAAGCGGCAGGTGTATTTTTTCATGAAGTCTTCGGACATCGCATGGAAGGGCACAGACAGAAGGATGAGAAAGAAGGTCGTACTTTTACAAAGAGTATTGGTCGACAAATCATGCCTTCGTTCATTAGCGTGGTGGATGATCCAACGCTAGAGCGTCTGGGCAATGTCACCTTGAATGGTTATTACAAGTTTGACGATGAAGGTGTTCCTGCTCAGAAAACTCCTCTAGTTGAAAATGGTGTTCTGAAATCATTTTTGCTTGGCCGATCACCTATCGAAAATTTTCCAAAGTCAAACGGACATGGGCGTTGTGCTCTCGATGAAACGCCAGTTTCGCGTATGGGTAATTTAATGATCCAGTCTGAAAAATGCGTTCCTTATGATGAATTGCGCCAGATGCTCATATCTGAAATAAAGAGACAGAAAAAAGACTATGGTCTCATTTTTGATGATATTGCCGGTGGTTTTACTGTTACTCAAAGCCAGGCTCCGCAGGTGTACAGTTTGAAGCCGCTGATTGTGACTAAAGTATTTGCTGATGGAAGACCCGATGAGCTTGTGCGCGGGGTGAAAATTGTAGGAACTCCTCTTACTGCTCTTGAAAAAATTATTTGTGCAGCTGACGACAATGGCACATTCAACGGGGTGTGTGGTGCTGAATCAGGAAGCGTCCCTGTCTCAGCTTCTTCTCCTAGTCTACTTGTTGGCAGT
>CAZFKB010000054.1:0-22266 GCA_964519785.1 uncultured Candidatus Obscuribacterales bacterium
TTTTAAGATTTTAACCTTTGCTTTGATATAGGTTTAAGTGGGCGACAAACAGTTAATTAAGTGTTTGCGGAACTGCCTTTAGGTATCGGACCTTTTAGTTAATAGTGTAAAAGCTTTCGGGTTGAGTAATGATTAGGATTCACCTTAAACCAACCAATTTGTTTGCTTGCTATCTTATCGTTCTATCAGTGGCGCTGGGACAGATAGCAGGCAGGTTTGAATCGGGCTGGTATTTGCCGATTAATCTGAATGAATTATTCTGGCTCTCAATGTCAATGGTAGTGATGTCCCACTGTTGTCTTATATTCATCGCGCCAATTGTATTGATATTGTGTTTAATAGCCATTGTAAAAAGACCAGAAAAGATTTCATCAAAACTACTCATTCTCTTCTTGCCGTTCGTTCCCTTTGTATTGATGCTCTTCTGGGTCTCTTTCGTTAAGATCAGATTTTCTAATGTAGGTATTTTCGGTTTTGAACACTGGACTTACAAAATCTTTGAACAGATTATTTTTCTACTAGATACTCATTTCATACTTATAGCAACATACGTTGCTTTTTCCGCATGCTGGAGTCATTCGCGATTGTTTGGCATATCAGTTCTTTTGATTGAATATTGCTGTTTCTTCACAGTCAAATTCATTGCGAGCATGGCATGTTCGAACGTTTGGTTATAAAAACCAGGGTTTTCCCTATGCTTGAATTTTGCTCGGGCTGAAAGAATCGAAATATCTATGCAAAATGATTCAGACCTGGATAATTTGCTTCTGGCTTTCCCTTGCCCTATTAAATGGGAAAGCATGGATGGTGATGAGCGCGAGAGGCTCTGCAAGCAGTGTTCGCAGAAAGTTTATAACATCTCGGACATGACAAAAGCTGAAGCCGAGGTTTTTCTTGCCGAAAGAGTCGAGACAGGAAACGCCTGCTTATTCTTTTACAAAAGAACCGACGGCACCATCAAAACAGACAACTGTCCAAGATACCTGCGCCCTGCAAGGAATCTTGTTTTGTGGCTGCATAAAACAGTTTCTCTTTGCGCTGCTTTTCTTTTGACTAGTAATTTGATGGGCTGTAGCGGTGGTCTTATGCGTCCATTTCTAAAAGGGATCGCATACGAACCCGAAGACTGGGAAACGACAGGTATAGCGGGAAGACCAGCACCAAATGAAATAAGGGAGAACACTTATAACGTAATTTTCGATGCGCGTAAATACGCTCCAAAGGATTTAAGTGAGAGATTTGAGCAAGAAGAGAAAGACCACATGATTAACATTGTGACGCTGAATTCTTTAGCTCAGGAGTATCGAGAAAAGAAATTACCCATTCAACTTTTTCACGTCCAGGTGTTAAAAGAATTAGTTAAGCAGAAGATGCCTCAACCACAAAAGTTCTTTGACGAAAAGGCTTTTGAAGAACTAAGGCATGATGCTTTGAATGAACAACTCAATATGATAGAGACACTTTTGAATGAAGGTAACTATAACAAAGCCGCTTTAAAATGCGACAGATTTATCGAATTGGCAAAATCTGGGTATTCTTTAAAAAGCTCGCCCGCCGAGCTTCCAAAAAATATCAGGGAGTGGAAGACTCTTGATGACACCCCATTTTTAATGAGTGTTGTTACTATGGATCGCGCTCGCGAGCTATTTCGTCGAACTGATAGAGAAGTATGTGGTGTCAACGAGTTGCTTCTTCAGCTGGATAGTGCAAAACGACTAACTCTTGCAACTGCTGAAAAACATCATGCAATCAAAGAAAGTCTAAATCAGGAGCGCCAAAAGATTATGCAAATCAACGCAAATCTTAGATATCCGTGCGTGATTGCAAAAATTGTGAAAACGGCTTTGAACGGCAACGTTACTCCCCAAACTGCTACTGCTGATTATGAAGTTATTCAGAATATTGACGAGAATACACCTAAATACGATTTTCAATTTTTGTACGACGAAAATAGTCTTGGATACTATTCGAGCGTGGTTCCGTCTGTCGGAGCGGTGCATATTCTGTTTTTGGGATCTGATCCAAATTCGTCTTTATACACAACAAAAAACGGTTCATACGGACGAATAGACTATGACCCGATAATTGAAGCCGCTCTTTTAAAAGAAAAGAAGAAATTCAATAAGAGCAGATCTCAGCTTCACGATAGTATGATTAGCATCTACGATGAAAAAGGTGGTTGCGTCTCAAGTCCATGCGGTTTGGTGGATGATTGAGATTCACTCTTAATCGTTGACACCAAGATCAGTGAAGAGATAATGACCGTTGACCTTGGCGAAAATGTAAATTACATCTCCACAGAAACCGCTGTACTCGTGCTGACTGTCACCAACAGGACGTTGCTTGATAAGACACTTACGAACTTTCGGAGTGAAAATCTTACCAATTTGAGGCAGTAATTGCGTTTTGTCGAGATTCTTATCCTGATATAAAAATGGTGTTTTTGTCAGAGAGACAATTTTCTGCTGATCATTTTTTTGCAGAGATTGCTTAAACTCGAGCCAGAAAGAGTCAAACTCTTTGTCTGCAGCGTGTACTGGCAAGGTTAAAAGAATTAAGCAAGAGAGCAAAGCGGTGATAAGTTTTGAGCGCATAGATTTTCCTTTGCCGGTCGATTTTGACGAATATTATAGCCTGGCGACGGGCTCGTTACACGTTGTCAAATAGGCTGAATCTTTTAAATCGTGCGTATTTTAAAGCCACAGGACTAACGGCTCGATGCTTCGCCACCTTAGGGAAAGCTAGTTTGAGGTGTACAATTAGAGGTGGTTTAAAAATTGAAGTTTGATGAATTATAGAGAAGCTAAAAGTCATTTTGTAGATTCACTCGAGCGCATGGAAACACTTGAGTCAGAATCGGAGTGGGAAGAATTCTTCGAACAGCAGCTTGCTCTCTTGTCAGAGCATCCTAAAACATATGGCAGATTTGCCATTATACATTGCCACAGTTGGATTGTTTCTAGAAGCATCAAAGACGAAGAAAAATTTGATGATGCAGAAGAGGTTCAAAGAGTTTGTACTATTGCTAAGCGAATTTTTGCTTTAGACGAATTGAAAGCAGAACTTACAGTCTGCTTCTGTCTGCATTTATTTATTATTCGCGATAAAGAAGCTTTTAAAAATTGGTGGCTGCAATCGTATGAGGACAAGCTTCCTGGTTTTACTCATGAAGTTTACCTGTTAGGCATGATAATAGAAAAGTATTTTGATCATGATACCTGGGCATCAGCATTCGAGTTTCTGGAGCCGTGCCTGGATCATAAAAGCGACCTAGTTCGAGCAGTTGCTGCTGAAGCCTTATCCGAAATTTTCGAAGAAGATTTAGATGATAAGCCACCGCTATTAGTGCTTTTGGATAATCTTAAAACAAGAGAGTTGGAACGCCCTGGTATTGTAGGTCCGTTTTGGGAGTCGTTAAACGATTGGTTCGAATACAATTACCGAGAAAAACACAAAATTACATTCGATCAGTTGGAATGGCTCTTGCAAATCATGGAAAATCGCGCCGGAGAAGAGCCTGTTCACCTCAATTACAAAGGCGTTGGTGAATTGGTTTGCCTTCTCGCTGGAAATGATCTTAATGTTTTGCGGAGACTTTTGAAATTAAAAGCCTATTCATATTGTTACGATCTTGTCTTTGATTATTCGAATTTTTCGCAAGAGTTTAAAGAGCTTTTGATCGAAATGGGAAACATTGATGATGACGAGATGCAATTGGCTTCAGCATGTTTGCTTGCATATGAATACAACTATGTTCATCCTTATTGTGAAAGCATTGGAACTGTTCGAAGATTTGATAAGGAAGACGTATCGATCATAATGATCTA
The DNA here is from genome assembly GCA_964519785.1 of uncultured Candidatus Obscuribacterales bacterium. Lineage (GTDB taxonomy): Bacteria > Cyanobacteriota > Vampirovibrionia > Obscuribacterales > Obscuribacteraceae > Aved-18. The sequence goes on from CAZFKB010000054.1 coordinate 3,828, forward strand.
CGGCAAAATTGTGCGCAGAGTTGCCGCAGCTGTTCATCCTAAAAGCGGGAAACTCAGTGACTCTGGCGCATGGAAGTGGATAAACAATTTGCTGCCTCCAGACGATCGACAAGGAGATTGGGAGCCAGAAGTTGAAGACGATACCATCACTTTTGGTGGCGAAGATAGAACCGTAGTTCTGTACGGAAATGTCCGGGATAAAATTTGGGATCGTGTGATTATCAAGACGCCGACAAGAGATGTAGAAGTGTGAACTCTTCCCAGAAGATGGTGATAGCTAATGATTGTGATCGCCGTTTTTCTTCTCGGTGTCGATCAATCCTAAACAAATATAGCCCTTAATGCGGAACCAAGCTTTTATGCTGGTTTTGCTTGTAGATGCTAATTTAAAATTGCAGTGTGCAATCTTAAATCATGAACCGCTCGCTTTTTCAGCGTCTTTAGAAAGCTGGTTTAACTGGTCTACGACAGAAGAGAATGAGCGTTCGGTAAATAATCTGCCATATACGCTTGCGAATAAAAAATAAATAAAAAGAAGAAACATTTAAATGTATCCAGTGGTCAGTATGAGTTTGCGCTGGAGTTTTTGGACATGGATTTTGCCCTCTGCGCAATCTTTATCGACTTCATCTACTTCATCTACTGGCATTTCTACCTTTCACTCATCTGGCTCACTTTTGCGCTCCAGAACCATTCTTTCCCGAACAATTTTCTGCATTAGTCTTGTTCAGTTCGTCAACTACTTGAGTAAATGGACAATTTTTATAGTAATTTTGGACAATCCGATCGACTGCGAAGTATCCACCGACGAACAAAATCAATAGAATCCCTGTAATTATATAAATAGCTCGAGAAATTTTTCCAACTTTTTCGTGTTCAATCATGTCTCAGCTTGTCCTTAACGGTTCAATCTCAATCTTACCAGGAGGTCTTCTAACTCTTTCAGAGCCGTCTGGGCGTCAGGCAAGGTGCTGCGCTCTTCTTCGGCTTCCAGCAGAGCAAATAGTCGGTTGAATTCGGAGCGATAAAGGTCCATGTCCTGGCTTGTGATTTCTTGCTTTTCTTTCGAAGTTTTCTTGAGATGAATGAGCGGGTCGATATAAGGCAGAGCGAATTCTTTGTTAAGTGTTTCTAGATTTGCTTCAATTACTCCGGTGCGCATAAGGTGGATGCCGGTCAGAAGCACGCGAAAGACGTAGAGCAAAGGCTTGACCAGGCGTTTTTCGTCCTTTTCGAACAAGCGCCATTGAGTCTGAGCGAAACCTTTATAGTGGTGTGCGTGGTGGCGCGTAATGCAGCGCGTGCCAATGTCTAAAAGTTCTTTGTGCGCGTCGGTAGTGTGCACCACGAGCGGTGAGTATAATTGTTCGAGGACATAGCCGTTTTTCTTCAGCATGAGCAGGAAGAATTTCTTGATGTCGTGCGTGACCAAATCCAGCTCGATGGTTTTATCTTGCCGAGCTATCTCTACTGTTTCATCATCGACTTTGAAGCCGATTATTTTATCAACGGGCAGAACATGCGCGCCTCGCAGGTCCCAGTCGGAATCGGGCGAAGGGAATCCATAAAGATGTGCGCCACTAATGGTGGCAAATATCAGGGAATATTTGTGCGAGGATACTGCGTCGTAGAGTTCGGTTGGGTAGTTCATAATATGAGCTTATCTTCTCAGGCGTTTGGAAAGTAATTCGGCAGCTATAGCCAGGAGCAGACCGTCAATGGAAAGCAAGTACGTTTAGCCAAAATCGGAAATCAATCTGTTGTGATGATAAACGATAAAGATATTGATGTTGTCTACGCCAGCCCGATTTCGCAAGATGAGCTTCTCAAATTAGTGGCGCCAAATGTTTGAAAAATGCAAAATTGCTTCGCAGAGTTGGGTTGGTAAGCGAATCGTTTTCGCTATCCCCCAGATTGACGTATTTTCACATAATGATATCATTTGTTATAACCCCCTATAAATGGGGGATATGGTAAATGGAATGAAACTTGAAGAATACTCGATCCGAAAGCATATTGAGGCTTTACAGGCTCAGGGCATTTATGTGTTTACGTACCGCAAATTGTTAGAAGAAAGCGGGAAGACTTATAAATCTATAGAAAGAGCATTAAGTCGTCTGAAAAAGGATGGTTATATAGTCTCTCCTGTTAAAGGCTTTTTTGTAACTGTTCCAATTGAGTATCGAACTTTAGGAGGTCCTCCAGTAGAGTGGTATCTAGATGAACTAATGGCGTTCCTTAGCGAAAAATATTATGTTGGACTGTTTAGTGCGGCGGAAATCTTTGGTGCAACCCATCATCATCCGCAAGAAATTCAGGTTGTGTGCGAAAGACCACGTAAACCCATACATTGTGGTCGTACAAGAGTTCGCTTCTTTGTAAAACGAAAAATTCCTGATAAGTCGACCATGCAACACAAGACCAAAACTGGCTATGTACAGATTTCAAATCAGCAATACACCGCGTTGGATTTAATCAGGTACAATTCTGAATTGGGTGGTCTAAATGGCGTAGTTCCGGTAATTGCCGAACTAATCGAGGTAATGAGTCCTATCTTTTTAGTACATGCAGCAAAGCATTTTGAGCTGACTGTTGTGCAAAGGTTGGGATACATCTTAGATTCATTAGGTGCTACTGCATTCTCAGATAGACTAAATTTCTGGCTAATAGATCAGCGACCGCGCTTAACGAAATTGAGAAGCGACAAGCCCTCTAATAAAAGTGAAATCAATCATCGTTGGAAATTGAAACTTAATGAAGAGTTGGATTTTGAGCCATGATTCCACAGGCTCATATAATGCAATGGCGGAATGTCGCTCCCTGGAGTAGTGATTTGCAGGTGGAACAAGATCTAATCTTGTCCCGAGCGATTGTCAGTATTTTTTCTGATGTTGATCTTGCTTCGCAATTAGCGATGCGCGGTGGGACGGTTTTAAACAAAATCCATTTTAGTGGTGGCAGCCGGTATTCGGAAGACATCGATTTGGTGCAAACTAACTCAGGTAATATTGGACCGACAATCATGAAGCTTCGCAAGGCACTTAGTTGGCTTGGCAAAGCAAATTTTTCATCGACAGCTCAAAGCGCCAAATTAGTCTATAGGGTCAAGTCTGAACTCGATGAGATTCCACTGAGACTAAAAATTGAAATAAATACTAAGGAGCATTTCAATGTTCTGGGTCCTCATATCAGTCAATTCGAAGTTGAAAATCCTTGGTTCCGCGGAACCTGCAATGTTAATACCTATCAATTAGATGAACTTCTTGGAACTAAGTTGCGTGCTTTGTTTCAAAGAAAGAAAGGACGAGACCTTTTTGATTTGTGGTTCGCAGTTAGAAATAATTCTTGCAATCCTGAGCAAGTAGTAAATTGCTTTAAGACGTACATAGAACGTTCGCAAACTTCAATTTCAAAAACTCAATTTCAATCAAATCTGACTGAGAAAGAAACCGACAAAAATTTTTTGAATGATATCGCGCCATTACTTCGAGAGGGTGTTGAATACGACCCTAAAGACGGCTTTGTAATAGTCAGGTCCAACTTCATAGACCTGCTTTAATCACACCATCCCCTTCCTACACCGAATCAAATAATCATTCGCCCACACATAGTCGGGACGGTCGGGGAGTTTGGTGGTTTCGTAGGCTTCATCGAATTGCTTGTGCAAAGCTAGTCTCCAATCGTTGACTTGTTCCCAGGTCATCTCGCCGTTTCGTATGGATAAAAGCTTGTCTCTGTTCTCGACCGCCTCGACTGGAACGTAGCCTTCTTCAAGTGTCGTGACACCAGCGGATAACAAACGCACCAGATGCATGACGTGTTTCCACTTGAGACTACCGGTGGTGCGCAAGTCTTGCTCCAGCTTTTTGAATTGAGAAAGAACATAGCCGTTGTATGTTTGATAAACGAGCTTAGACAAAAAGCGGTGGCGCTCGGCAAGAAGCTCATCGCAAGTGGGATTGGTGAATTCAACCAGAGGCGTGTACAAACACTCTAAGATGTTGGGATTGGCTTTTAATGCGAGCACCAGAAACTTTTGCAGTTCCCAGTAACATTCTTGCGTCTCGCTGTTTTCGATTTGCTCGGGCATTCCGTAGAGCGACCACTGCATCTCGGCTGGTGGCAGGTAGATGCCGCGGCGGTCTGTGTCTGAATTCTCCACGTCGAGTCCATACGCGCGCGAGCCCACGGTGCACTTGTAGATGATGTAGGGATAGAGGTCGAGGTCGTCTTTGTCGGCGTCGGGTCTGTCGAAGTTGATGCCCTGGACTTGCTTGCGGATGGCGATTTCTTGCCTGTAGAAAGTGCCTTGTGTGCCGTCGGGAAAGAGCACGAGGTATGGATGAGTGCTGTCGGTCGGACTCTTGATGATTTTGCCCACCGAACCGCTGCGCCTGATGCCGTCGCCCTGGCTGTTTCGCTGCTCAATCAAAGTCACCACCTGGGTGCCGGCGGGGAGGATGAGGTGGGGGTGTTTAGAGGTAGACATTATGGCGGAGAGACTATTCAGGAGCTGACCAGTGTAATTCGAATTGGTCTTTGGTAAGCGTTATGATTGCAATAGTCTCTAATCCCTCACAAAACTCGATTATAAAATCATTTTCCGATAAGGGCATAACTATAGTCCCGATGTCGCCTTTGCGTAACGTCACTATGTCTCCCATATCATCCTTTATGTCCACGAGATCAACTATCAACTTAACAACATCCAACATTTTGAACTTTTTCATTTTGTTTTTTGCTCAGACTTAGCCGTATTAGTGGAGCTTTGCTTTTGCTGTTCGATGATTTTGCGCACCCGCGCCAACACAGCATTCTTATTCAATTCGGCATTTTGCAGCAGCAGTCTCTCTTTGGGTAGGTTTTTTAAAACCGCGATAGCTTTATCATACTGGATTAACGATGCAGTAAATCGCTCGGTACTTTTGTAATAGTTCGCTAAATCCAGATAACTACGAGCACCTTCCACAGAAAGCAATTTATTTTTTCGATGGTATTCGTCAATTTTTGCTACCAGCTTCTTTTCGATATTCAGAGAGTACTCGTTTTGAGCAGTACCCTTCTTGCACGGATCAGACGCGTCAATATGTGGGTAGACATTGGGTGAAAACCATCCTCTTCCAGCTCCTCTGTCTTGTGCTGGGCTTGCTGTAACGCTAAGACCAAATAAAGTGAAAAAAGCAGCGACCGCGCGAATTATTCGAGGTGTTTCTTTTGTTTTGATGCGTCCGTTTGTGTCTTTAAAATAGTTGATGCAGAGATTTTCTTTATTTTGATTTTGTAGAAATTCAATAGCTTCTTTTTTAGACATTGCCGAGATGTTATAAACATTCAGCTCGCACTTTTGGCAAAAGCGCTCTCTCTCATCACCTATCATTTCGTCCCAATCAACAACACAAGGAGACGATAATTCCAGGTCCAGTGAATTGTTTCTGCGTTTGTCGCAAGGTTGCATAAAACTCAAGCTCCTACATTGAGTATATCTTTCTTCTTGGACTCTTCAATACGTGGGATTCTTAATGAAATCGAGTGCGTAGAAAGGGATGCATGGTTACAGGTACTTATGACTTTGTTTTATTCAAGTTTTACGTGAAGTCTTTGCATTGACCTGGATCTGAAATATCATGCCGATCTATTCCCTCTGTGATGAAGTGTTAGGCATTCTAAAGTATTTGTGTTGACCAGGCTCTTTAAGACCGGATAATTCGAGGAAGTCTTTATAAGCAACCGCCGAAGTGTCAACAATAAAGTCATCTTCAACACCTATATTGCCACGTGGGCCTACGTCGCTAGGCACGAGTGTAAAGGCAACATATAAACTATAGTCTGAAAGCATGTCGATACTTCGAATTTGTTTAGATTCAATGTGCTTTTCTATATCTTCGCGTGTCCAGTTTTTGGCTACAGCTCCGCTTCTACTCCTGCGCGCTGCTGCCAGCTCTCCTTCATCGAAATCGTCAATCATAGATTTTCCTCGAAACGTTTCCTGTACCAGTCATGATCTTCCATAGCTCTATAGAGCTTTTTAAAACTTACTGTCAATGTCTTATCAAATTTTGGGGTTGCGCTGCCACCATGCGCTATTGCGTATAAATCTGCCACTGTTTGAAAAAATCCGGAATTATTTTCGAGATATTTATCGATTAAGTATTCATCAAGTCTTGTGAGTTCATTTTTTCCTGCCTTATTACCAGTATTTTCAACTACTTTTTGGAACTTGATCAACAAGTCAGACTTCTCTGAGTTGTAAATTCTTTCAAATTCAGACCACTTATAAAGTTGACTTAGCTGTTGTGCAGTTTCATGCCTCACAATTCCTTCTACTGAATGCAATGAGGAGTTATTGACCAGTAGATTATCCAAGTGATGTAAAAATTTCTCTGGTACAACTGAAACATCGCTGGCAAATTTTGATGTATTAGACAAAGTTACACCAGGTAAATGCTCATTTCGAATGAATTCGACTCCTTTGATTTCAGCTGACATTTTGGCTTCGGTTTTTAAGACACTTTCCAAGGTTTCTGGAAAGAGGAATTTATGTCCAGTTTTATACAATGCAATCAGATCCTCAAAAGGCAAATCGAAGACAGCCTTTTTGCATCGCATATGGTGCTCTGTATTTTCAGCCACCTTGTCTACCATTTTTTCGATCATTTTCTCTCGAGCCACATTTTCTTCAAGCTCGCGTAATTGTTTTGGCGTAAGGGGCTTATCTCTAATTTCTTTCCAAATTCTTTTTGTACCTTCCCAAAACCCTTCGCCGCCCTTGCCGCCCATCATCATTAAGAACTGGTCGTCAAAAGGAACCCCAGCAGGAGCCAGAACACGACGAGGTCCAGTTTGAACCAATTCAAAAACTGCGTCTTCCAGTAGTTTGTGAAATTCACCAGATGAAATCACTTCTTTGGCAACGCTCAAAACAGAGCGAATACGATCGACTCCAAGTTGCCCGGCACGGTCGCGTGCAGAGGATACTAGCACTTGCAAAATATTGTCGATTGCTTTTTTATTTGCAATCTCGTTCTTCAAGCCTTTCGAAAATAGATGAGGAAACTCGACTGCCGCATCAACATTCAAGAAATCGAACATTGCATTGCCAATGACGCGACCTTGCTCGCGCTTCGACATGTGCGAATATCGATCCGAAGATGCTGCAATTTTTTCGCCCAGATGCGGGACTTCGTTGTAGAGCCAAGAGCCTGTAGCGCAGCCAGCCATCAAGAGTAATTCCAGGTCATTTGCAATATCGCATGCTTTGAGCATCATCATTATTGCTGTGCCGTCGGTCACGTTCGTCCAGCCCGCTCGGGCTAGCGCCTTGACGTTTTCTTTTGCTTCGTTGAGCCCTTCGCCAATGCCTATGAATTTTTCGCGCTCATCTTGAATGAATTGATCCAATACCTGCTTGTCGGTCAGAAAGTCGACCGCTCTATTTGCTGCGCTTCCGGCAAAGTCTGCGAGGCGCTCGGGGCGAAAAGTGGTGACAGAAGGTATCGGCTGGACAAGGGACTCGTCCTGAGGCTCAAATTTGGTCGCCGAAAGATTAAATGTCGGGGTGATGGCTTGCAGTTTGTCTGAAGCCTGGTCTTGATTTTCAGCCAATAACTCTCTAGAGCGAAGCGAACGCGCCAAATCCTGCGCCAGCTGGTACATATCCGCCTTGTCCTGTCCGGCAGGCAGAGAGCGGGCAAATCGTTTTAGCTCGACGATTGGTTCGAATGCAGGATTGTTGGTAGCCTCCATTTCAAGCGCCTTAAGCTCAATGAACGATGGTGGGGCTTCGGACGTTGCGAGTGCTCGAACCCGACCGTCCGCGTCGGTGTCAACGAGCATCAATGGTTCGTAATCGACCGATAAGCCAGAAGTTACAGCTTTGAGCGAAGTATCCGAAAGGGTAATATCGTCTTTGTGTGCGGCTTGGTGAGCTTCAGCCTGTTCGCACCGAGTGGAAATTGGCGCATCAACACTGGCACTTTCGAGGTCTTGTGTTCGCTCAAAAGTTTCATGCTTGCGATTGAGTTTCTGCTCTTCGTGGGACATAAGTGGATTATTCCCTCGATTAGCCGGTTAGAAGCTAGGAGTAAAATGTCTCAATTGGAACCATCTGATTTGGTTAACTGGAAACAGTACTTCATCGACCGGGTTGATGAGCTCAGAGCAATAGCCGGAACTCCTTTTGGTTTTGTGGGAGCTTGCGTTCTTATCGAGGTTCTTTCGAGACTCACAAGAGGCACCGGCAAAGGCAAATCAGGCAGAATAGACTATGAACAGTTCGTCTCTGATTGGTTGCCGAAGAAATATTCAGATTTTAAGTATGCCAAGCGTGTGATACCACCGGGCAAAGAAGAACAAGACAAATATTTGCCCACTCAGATGTACTGTATTTTGAGATGTGGACTGGTGCATAATCTATCTTTTGTCGCAGGGAATTCTGAGATTGCCAATGGTGCCACTGACCGATCCATCTGGATGTTGACCCGCGAAGAAGCGCATGGTCTGGGCTTGAATCATTTAGATCCTTTTGAGCAAATCGGTCCACCAATTGTCGAAGATGCTGCACTATTTGTCGCTGAAGATTTTTTAGATGACATAGAAGTGGCTGTTCGAGCCATTTTTGAAAAGGCAGATCGCGATGAGGTATTGAAAGGGAATATCGTGAAGCACTTGAGTGATAGGTGTCCGATTTTGGGTTGACGTCATGTTTGTAATCAATGATGAGTGGTGGTAAAATCAAGTGTGGTGGCGCTTCAAGGTACCTTAATTTGATCACAAAAGTTGCAGCATTCATATCCCTCGCCGTCGTTTTCAGCGGTTCGTTCGCCCTGAGTACGCAGTCGGCCTGCGCGAAAACTTCGCGAATTAATTCTCACAAAGCCAGAAATTACTTCGTTCCACCGCCTCCGCCCTACGCACCTTCAATACTACCATTGGAGCTGAATATGACAAACGCTCAAGCGGTAAAAGCGCATGCAGATGGCGCTCTTAAGCCAATCAGTTCTTACGGTAATATTGCGAAAGTTGTCCAACAAAATTCGAACGTTAGCTACGACCCTGTTGTTGAGAAGAAAGTTTTAAAACGCATCGATTATTTTGATTCTCAGATTTCGAGCCAAGAGAAAGAAATCAGCAAATTGCTGAATCTTTGATTTTTTTATTGCCAGCCGCCACCTAGTGCTCGATAGAGGCTAATTCTGGATCCTACCAGATTCATTTTTACTTCAACCAGTTCTTTTTCGGCATTCAATTTTTCTTCCTGAGTGAGTAGCACCTCGACATAAGTTGCTCGTGCATACTTAAACAGACTGTTTGCGTATCCAATAGCCTCCTCGAGCAATACCACTTCTCGCTTTTTTGTATCAAAAGCCTGCTGCATTTTTTTTATGTTTGAATATTGATTGAGCACGTCAGTGTAAGCATTGAGTAAAGTCTGCTCATAAGTCAAAACCGTTTGGGTTTGGTAAGCATCTGCCATCTGGATGCGAGCAATGATTGCTCTTCGGTTAATTAGTGGCATTTTTATGTCACCGATTGCGTTGTAGAACAACGAATTTGGTTGAAACAAAAGTGCAGGGCTGAACCCCGAATAGCCAGTTCCTGCCTGAATCGTCACGTTGGGGTAGAGCTGAGCCTTGACACTTTTTAAATCTAGCTTTGCTGCTTTAATGGCCGCTTCAGCCTGGCGAATATCGGCTCTGTTTGCCAAAAGCTGAGCAGGCACGCCCGTCTGTAATTCATTGATTGGCGTTGCCATAAATTGGTCAGAGTGTCTTTGTATAGGCGCTTCATCATAGATACCAGTGAGATATCTCAAGCGATTTTCTTTTTCAACAATGCTTTGTTTGGTTTCAAATCTTTGACTTCTAGTTTTGTTTAACTGGGCTTCAAACCGATTTACCGCTAGTTGATTCGTTTTTGCATAAGCCTTCAAGGCCTGCATTTTAAGGAAAGCCGCTTCCTGAATTCCTATGTTTGCATCCAGTATCTTTAAAGAAGTATCGAGAGCCATCAATTCATAATAGTTGCGTGCTATTTCAGTAACGAGCCTGGAAATAAGAAAATTTCTCACCTCATATTGTGCCACCATACGCAGTCTGGCTGCCTCTTTGGCATTTCTCAATCTTTTCCAGATATCCACTTCCCAGCTCAGGGAAGGACCTAGATTTAAGTTGAAATCTGGGTTTCTATTAAAATCCCTGTGAATAATTTCGTCCAACACACCTTCCTGGGTGTTGACCGATGGCTTGACGTATCCGCCGCCAATTCCCAAGCCGACTTTAGGCAAATACTCAGATTGCTTTTCTTTTACTTCACTTGCAGCAATTTCAATATCCTGCATTACGATATTGAATTCCTGGTTATTCGCCAGGGCTTTTTCAATCAAGGAGATAAGCCAGGGATCAGCAAAAAAATTGCGCCAGCTAATGGTAGCCGCACTATCACTGGAGTTTAAGCTGGTGCTGTCCGGGTGCTGCGAAGCATCATATTTGTCTGGTACATTGGATTTCGGTTTTTTTTCCAACAGTTCAACCGGATGAAACCAAGATTTTTTTGCACAAACAGGTGCTTGGGAGACGCTCACGAAAGCTATGAGTGTCAAAAGACTAACAAATTTTTTTCTATATATTTTGGTCATTGTTAGCTGATTCTATCTCTGACTCTGGTTCTGAAACTGACTTAGGCTCTGGCTTTGGTTCTGACTTGTTTTTAGACTTAAATTTTTTCATCAGCAATTTAAATCTTCCTTTTAGCGTTCTGTATTTTTTGCGACGATTTTCATGAAGCCGCAAAATGGAGTCTGTGATACTAGTATGGACTTCATCTTTAAGAAGATTTTTGCCATCAACCATTGCGGCGAAAACAAAATAAAGTCCCGGAATAATCAACACACCTATGAGGGTTCCCGCGATCATTCCGCCCATGGCAGATGATCCAAGTGTTCTATTTCCCACTGCCCCTGCACCTTCCGACATCACAAGGGGAATAAGTCCTGCCACAAAGGCAAACGACGTCATAAGGATAGGTCGAAACCTCATCCGAGCACCTTCCAGGGCAGCGTCTTGCAGCGACAAGCCTTCATTGCGTTTTTGAACAGCAAACTCGACAATTAACACAGCATTTTTGCCCAACAGTCCAAGCAGGGTAATAACAGCAATTTGTGCATAAACATCATTTGCAAGTCCCATCACTTTGAGCATTGCAAAAGATCCAAAAATACCAACGGGCAAAGAAAAGAGCACAGCTAAAGGCAGTACAAAGTTTTCGTACTGAGCCGCAAGCACCAAATAAACAAATAGCACCACAATCAAAGATATTACGACAAATTCATTGCCTCGTTTTGCTTCGTCGAAAGACAAGTCTTCCCAGGCGATGTCGTACTCGCGAGATAGTGTTTCTTTAGCCACTTCGCGAATTGCATTAATGGCATCGCCTGACGTATATCCTTTTGCTGGGAATCCGCGAATCGCAGCTGAGTTGTACATGTTGTAGCGAGTAATTTCATTGGCCCCTTTTGTTTTTTTTAGGGTCATAAACGATGTATAAGGCACCATTTCGCCTTTCTCATTTTTGACAAACATGGTTTTTAAATCATCCAGATTTCTCCGGTATTCAGGTGCTGCCTGGGTAAAGACTTTGAAAAAGCGGCCAAATTTTATAAAGCCTTGCTCATAAGAGCCGCTGTTTAGAACATCAAGATTTTCCATAGCCGTATTTATAGAGACGCCTTTCTGCATGGCCAGCTGGTTATCTATTTGGATTTCGTATTGCGGGTAGGACGCATTGTAGAAAGTAAACAGCCCTGATATCTCTTTGCGTTTTCTCAGATTCTGCATAAAATCCTGAGTGGCTTTTTGCAGCTCCTGATAGCGGAGATCGCCAGTTTTATCCAGTAATCGAAGCGAAAATCCGCCTGACGAGCCAAAGCCAGGAATGGCTGGCGGCTCAAAAAATTCAACCGTGCCTCCTAACCCAGCAGTGTTATGCTCTAATTCCTCAATAATTTCATGGACGTTTTGTTTGCGATTATGCCAGTCTTTGAGGTTGATAAGACAGGTCCCCGCATTGGAACCTCTGCCTTCCGTCATGATTTCGTAGCCCGCCATCGAAGCCACCGAGCTTACTCCGTCAACTTCTTTGGTTATTTTTTGAAGCTGGCCCATCACTTTGTTTGTATACTCAAGCGAAGACCCAGGTGGAGTTTGAACGATAGCGTATATGGTGCCCTGGTCTTCGTTAGGGACAAAGCCGGAAGGAACCTGTTGGCTCATATAAACAATTCCGCAAGTAAATAACAAGATAATTCCCAGGTTCAAGAATTTCTTTTTGACGAAACGATTTAAGAGCCACATGTAGCCACTGGTGAGTTTTTCGAAAATGGAATTGAATTGACCAATAAACCGTTGAAATAGGTTTAGAGTTGGCTTTTCACCGTGACCGTGATTGGCATGGTTTTTAAGAAACATGGCGCACAAGACAGGCGTTAAAGTTAATGCCACTAGAGCCGATATCATAATGGCGCTCGACATCGTGATAGAAAACTGCCGGTAAAATACACCCACCGGACCGTTGATGAAGGCTATTGGCACAAAGACCGAAATCATTACCAGCGTGATGGCAAGAATAGCGCTTCCCAGTTCGCTCATAGCTTTTTGTGTCGCCGCATAAGGTGTTAGCGACGGGTCTTTCTCCATGTTGCTATGGACGGCTTCAATCACCACAATGGCATCATCAACCACGATGCCGACGGCAAGCACTAAAGCAAATAAAGTGATTAAGTTTATAGACATGCCAAACATCGCAAGAACCAAAAAGGATCCAACTAGCGAAATAGGCACGGCAATTACAGGAATGACTGTAGAACGCCAGTCCCCAAGAAATACAAAGACGACGAGGGTGACCAAAATAAACGCATCTCGAAGTGTATCGATGACCTGCTCAATCGAAGCGTCTAAAAACTTGGAGACATCATAACTGTACTCAACGTGTATACCGTCTGGAAAAGACTTGGAAAGCTCGCTGATTTTTTCTTTGACTTTTTTTATAACTTCTCTGCCATTGCTATTGGGGGTTTGTTTTAAAACGATAGACGCAGAGGGCTTTCCATCGAGATTGGTGTAGATATCATAAAACTCACTGCCCAGAGCCACGTTGGCAATGTCTTTAAGCTTGACCATTTCACCAAACTCAGAGCTTTTGATAATAATATTTTCGTATTGTTCTGGTTCGGTAAATCGGCCGACATAAGTAAGCACATATTCAGTAGCCTGCGCTTTTTTTCCCGAGCTGATACCAAGCCGCCCAGGGCGCGCAATAAGACTCTGGTTTTTAACGGCTTCGACCACTTCTTGAGAAGAAATATTATAGGCTCGCATGCGATCAGGTTTGAGCCACAGCCTCATGGCGTACGTTCTGCTGCCAAGTAAAGTCGCGTTTGCAACTCCTGTTATGCGTTGAATTTCTGGTATCAGTTTTGTATAGGCGTAATTAAATAGATACTTCTGGTCAAAAGAGTCGGAATCGGAATACAGATTCACATACATCAACATAGATGGCTGTAGAGGCAAAATGATGACTCCCTCTCGCTGAACGAGAGCAGGTAATGCGTTCATCATTTGATCCACGCGGGTTTTGACGCTAACCACTGCCAGGTTGGGATCGGTACCTGGTTCGAAAACTACACGAATAGTGGCCTCACCAGCACTAGTGGCATCAGAAACCATGTAGCGCATACCCTGCACTCCGTTAATTGCCGCTTCCAGTGGTACCAATGTCGACTCAGTAAGCACATTGGCGCTGGCGCCAGGATAGGCAATAAAGAGGTTGACTACGGTGGGAGCAATTTTTGGAAATTGTGAGATAGGAAGCTGCACAATGGCAAGGCAGCCGAGGAAAACTATTAAAACTGAGATGACAATCCCGAGTACCGGTCGCTTAAGAATATTACGAAACATAGATGGCCGAACCTAAACTACTCTGCATAAAGTTTCAAACTCTCCATAGCAAGTTGGGGGTTAATCATCTTGTAACTGATTTTGTCTCCTTTGTTTATTTTGTTCTGGCGCTCTAAAAGGTACATCTCATCAGGAGTTATGCCAGAGGCGACAACATAAATGTTAGGTAACTCACGAGCTACTTTAATTTCACGTTCGTGGACCAAACCGGATTTGTCGACAACGAAAATAAAGCGTTTATCTAAAATTTCATACGTGGATTTTTGCGCCACAATGACTGCGTGATTGATCTTTTGGGGCCATAATATTTTTCCTGTTTGCCCATAACGAAGTAGTGCTTTAGGATTACTAAAGACCGCTCGAAAAGCAACGTTGCCTGAAGTACTACTAAAGTCTGATTGAATTGTTTCTATCGTTCCTGTTTCAGGATAAATTTCTTTGTTGGCGAGTTCCATTTGCACTTTCTGAGAACCACCCTTCTTTCTGTTCTTCATGTATTCCAAATACACGGCTTCGGGCACATTGAAATAAACCCAAAGTCGATGCGTATCGCTCAAGGTCGTTAGCAACTGGTTTTCTTCAAGCAAGCTACCAAGCCTGATATCACCAAAGCGGCCTATCAGCCCGTCAAACGGCGCTCGAATTTCAGTAAAGCCTAAGTGCGTTTTAGCTAGCTCTAGTTCCGCCTGGACTTTGGCTAACTTGGCGGCAGACATGGCGGCTTCAGTGGGCGAAATAATGTCTTTTTCAACCAGTGCCTGGTTGTTCTGCAGCTCAATTTTGGAAAGCTCAACTTCTGCTTCTATTTTTTGGACATCAGCTTCGTAAATTTTGGGCTTTATTTGAAAAAGCAATTGACCCTTATGAACAGTGTCTCCTTCGTCTACCAGAACATTTTGCAAATATCCCTTCTCTAACGAACGAATTTCAATATGCTGTATGGCTCTAATCTGGCAGACATATTCATCATTCAACGTCAGGTCTTTGACAAGAGGTTTACTTACCTGATAAGTCGTATGCGATTCTTCCTTGCTCTCAGGTGGTGCCTGACAGCCCGATATAGACAGCACGAGTAGTGAGGCGCTGCAACACAGTGCCACCGTTTTAATTAGTTTCATCATCCATTGCTTGTTACTTTGACATACGATCAGGTTATCGCAAGAATGTGACGGTTAAGTGTCGGTCTTGCATATGATGCGGAATTTATTTGAAACGGTGCGCGTGAGTAGATACGATTTGGCCCTTGAGGCTTTTTTTGACGCTTGATTTGGCGCTTGCAAGCATGGTTTGGGTCAGAGCAAATTTTGCAAGCGCATCGCGAGAGAACGGTTTGAAAAACACCAGCTTGTGTTCGATTTTTGCGTTGTCTACGCTAAAGGTAATATTTCTATTGAAGTGACTGTTGGGTTCGATTTTGCTTATCCACTTGCCCGTATCGCCAATGGGAGAGCGGAAGAAAACATTTCCTAATTCATCTTCAAGACCTATATCAAAAGTAGAAAAAGTATTTTCGGTTTGATTCGAAATGTCCAGCGTTAGTGTAATTTCATGGTGGTTAATGTGCATGCCCATTATTTTTACCTCAAGACCCGGGAAACTGTAATCGTCCGCAGTCTCTTCGGGCATAATAATTGTTGGCAATTTCAGTGGCTCGCTTAGTATGACTTTCATTTCGGTGCCGGGCTCGAGCATGACACTCTTGCCTTTCGTCAGCATAGCGATTGTCAGACCTGCGCCCCCTCCAATAGCCGCTCCGCCAGCCAGGGCGGTCCCATGGCTTGCCGCCGCCGCAGCAATACCGCCATATTTTAGAACCAACAATGTGCCTACCAAGCCACCAATGGCGGTGAAGCCAGCCGCGCGCCCGACGACTTTGGCTGTTGCCAGACTTTTAGAATTGCGTGTGGTGCTGTCGCCCTCAATTGGAACTTCACGTCCATCAGGCGTAATTAAATAATCGAAGTGCGTGTTGATGTAACCGTTGCGGCCAGCGCGTTTCGGCTCTTCTATGGAGCTTAGCACTCCGTGCAATAGAGTGCCCTTTGGTATCACTACTTGTCCATCTACCAAAACGTCTTTGTTGACTTTACCGAAGAACTCATCTCCTTCCTCGGCCTCGTCGGCGGCGATTTCTTTTAAAAGAACAAGTTCTAATGCTGTTTCGGCTGCCACTACACGTACATCGCCCAAGTTGACGGTAGGTCTATGGGTCTGGATAATCGTGCTGCGTAGCACCGGGGGTTTGTAGTCTTCGGTCGAGGTTTCGTCTGCCAGAACAGCAAGCGGCGCACCGGCGGTTAGATTTAGTAACAGAATGGATGCGCACAGAGTACGGGCAAGGATCGCAGAGTAAGTTTTCATAGGTCTCCAAAGCGTCGATCATGAATTGCGAGTAACAAAGCATCCGCAATAAAGGAATAGAAACCTATGCCTTTAGTCATATATTGCGTATCTTGTCATCTAGCACCATACCTGGATACTACAACGCAAATGTGACGGTTAAGTGTTCGTCCGATTCGTGATGTGATCTATAAACTGGTTTTGTAATTTACCGCAACAATTGCAAATTGAGCGATCTGCTTTAGGCGCACTAAAGGTGGTGGCCTGCGTGAGTCGATCAATTGGAACCAACAGATTTGGATAACTGGAAACAGTATTTCATCGATCGCGTTGATGAACTCAGAGCCGTAGCCGGGCGTGATCAAAGAAAGCTGACTGGTGCGTTGACTAATGCAAATCGCCCATCGCTTTTTTATTTTCGAATTTGTATTTTTCCACAATCCAAGGTTCGTAATCAATGGGCACACTACCGGGACCGCGTAAACTATAAGTCTTATCCGCAGTATTACGATCTAAAAGAAGGAAATGTTTGCTACCGATCGATGGAAGCTTGCCTGAAGGCAAGTAGTTGGGATGTAAGTAAAATGGCAGTTGGAATTTATCGCCAAAAATAGTTTTTGATGGATCGTCAATAACTCGATAGGATGCTATGTATGTGTCGAGGCGGAACTTCTTATCAGGTATTAAATTTGTCAATTCTGCCACCACATACGGATGCGCAAGGTTGTAATTGATCTGCCTCAGAATATAATATTTCCTTTGCGCTGCTTTAACGATTGAACTTTGTTCTTCAGCAGTTGCTGTCGAAAGCTGTTTAGCAGTCTCAAGATCAAGTAAAGTCAAATTAGCGCCACAGACAACTTGGTCTAGTTTTTTATAGACCTTTATGGCTCGCTCTAACGTTGGTGCGCTCATATAAAAGCTGCTTTTCGAGCAGATTTTCCAGGCTTGCACATTCTTTGGAAGGGAATTGTTCTCTTCTATATTTAGCCCGGCAATATAGTCGAAATCAGAGGCACAAACACTAGCCTGTATACATTTTTTGTCCGTGAGCAATTTTTCTGTATCATCCAAAATTTTGCCTAAAGCAGCTTGTCTTAGGCGCTCGAATTTTTCAGCATCAAAAGGTGAATGTGTTCCTGGAATTTTTCGTTTAATTAATTCTTTAAGCATCTCGACGAGGAGCTGCTGACTGGGCAAATTATTCTGTGCGTAGTATTCACTCAATTTTTCGAGCGTAGTTAAATGAATCCCGCGATTTTTTAGATCCAGATCTAATAGATTGTTCAATTCCTTAGATGCATAAACTCGTGCGTCCAGATTTACTTTTTTGATAGTGTCGCGAGTCAGGCTGGGAGCCGGTCTTCCGTCAACATCCATTTGAAGGTCTTCTTTTATTTGGAAGATGCCACTATCAAGAACCGATTGAGCCCAGGTGTTATTGCAAGCCGAAAGAAATGTAGATAAAACCACCGATAACGCCAGGACTGTTGCTCTATGAACGCAGGTTGCGAAATTTCTAATTGGGCGAAGCACACGGGGGCAATTGTCGGTTTTGATGGTTCCGTCTGCGCGCACGTAAAACAGTAAGCAAGCATCGTCTGTTTCAATATTTTCGGAGAGAAATTTTTCGGCTTCGATTGTGGTCATGTCCGAGATGTTATAAACGTGCTGCGAGCACTGGCTGCAAATTCGAGCACGTTCGTCCCCCTCCATCGCTTCCCATTTGATAGGGCAGGGATAGGCAAGGACCAGATTCTCTAGAAGCTTTTCTTCAAGCGCCATTCTAGTATTCTTTCAGGTGCTTCAAGAGAATTTTAGGGGGATAACCCTAGATAACGTTATAATCGTGGCGGCGGCTAGCGGGGAGCATAATGTCTCAATTGGAACCATCGGATTTGGATAATTGGAAACAGTATTTCATCGATCTGGTTGATGAACTCAGAGCTATAGCCTGAACGCCTTTTGGTTTTGTGGGAGCTTGCGTTCTCATCGAGGTGCTTTCGAGACTCACAAGAGGCACCGGCAAAGGCAAATCAGGCAGAATAGGCTATGAACAGTTTGTCTCTGATTGGTTGCCGAAGAAATATTCAGTTTTTAAGTATGCCAAGCGTGTGATACCACCGGGCAAAGAAGAACAAGACAAATAT
>CAZFKB010000055.1:0-22252 GCA_964519785.1 uncultured Candidatus Obscuribacterales bacterium
GAGGGCGAGCCGACCAGCATAACTTTTAGAGACGTTTTGCAGTCTGATCAAGTGAAAAATTTCCCTTAGGAAGACCGAAAAATCATAACACAGTAGTTAAGAGGATAAACCTTGAGTAACCGTCTGTAGGCTTATCATTATCTAACTGTCTGTATATAACAATTGGCGCAGACGCCCGCCTCCCAATGCAAACGCGCTACTGGCAACCAACAAGAGGGACATGTGGGACAACCATTTTGACGATACCATTCGCGCAAGTTTAACTCTCTTTTATGCACCATCAAAATGCGATCAATCAATTTTGGGTCAGTGACTTCGTCATTAATCAGCGCGATCTTAAGTGCTTCTAATTCTCGAAGGTCTTCTGGCTTCAAGTCGACTTCGCGTTCGATTTCGGCGATATCAGGAATATTGATGACCTTGCTTGCTTCTTTTACAGGATCTTTGATTTCTTCGTCTTTGACATATAGAGCTAATTTGATATCGAATCGAAGACCAGAAACTTTGATATTCATTCCCTTTCCGGCCTTGAAGAGCTGGTCTTGAATCTGGATTTTTTTGAGACTGAGTTCTTGAGCGCACGATGCATCGCTGCACGCAACCACCATGACGCCTGCATGGTCGAAAAATACAGGTCGGGATAGACGAGCTAGATTATCCCCTACAATGTAGGGCCAGAGGCTAAATAGGCTGTGCTCGCGCAGACGCTGATCCAATTTGATATCCGCCACAAGAGGTCCAAGCACGTCGGACAAATTGGTAAAGCTAGATTTTTTACGTCGTTGAGCCATGTAAAAATGATAAGCCAATTACAGGTACCAAAGTATATAATCCTTGCCATGTTGAAATCACAAAAACTCATAGACAAACTGCAAGAGCGCTTCGATCCGGCTATTGCTGGAAATCATACGATCGCGTACGTTTTCAATGTCACTGGAGAAGAAGGCGGAATCTGGCTTTTGCAAATAGCAAACAAAGCTTGTCAGTTTGTTTTGCAAAAAGAACTGCCCGAAGATCCTCGCATTCCTTGCTATATCACTATAGATATTCGCGATCTGGAAATGATTTTAGATGGTCGCATGACTGCAATGACAGCTACATTGGCTGGAATGCTCGCGGTCAAAGGCGATATGAATCTGGCTATGTTGCTTGTGCCAATGTTTTTTGAAAGTCTTAAGAGGACTCAAAGCGTCCAATCATGATATCAGGATTGGCTTGGGCGCCCGTCCAGATATTGAATGAATCTGCGGCTTGAAACGCTAGCATCAATTTTCCGTCGCACGAATTCAGCCCTAGCTTTTCAGCAGCGGAAACAAACGGTGTCTTTTTCTTATCGTCTTTTGAATAGACCATATCAAATACAAAAGTATTTGCCGGTAGTTTTGATACCACTCGATCAAAAAATACAAGCTCGGGAGTATTCTCTTTGGACTGACCAAGGGGACTTGCGTTGACAAAAAGAGTAGACCCTTTTTTAGCAAATGGTGGCTTTTTTAAGAATTCTGATAGCTCGATTATTTCGAGAGGTCCCAATCTCTCGGGCCATTTTTTTGCTTGCTCTGTATTGCGAGTGACAATGTGTATTGGCGCATCTATAGCGAGCTTGCTTTTTATAGCGCATCTACAAGCTTTGGCAGCTCCACCACTTCCAAGAATTATAATGTTGTCGTAGTAAGCATATTCGCCAGCGTATTTTATAAGTGACTTCAAGAAGGCAGGGGCGTCGGTATTGAATCCGATCGCTAATCGTGTCTCTTCATCAATTTTGACAGTGTTTACAGCACCAGTATATTCGGCATTCGAGTTCAAATCATCCAGATAAGGAATAATTTTTTCTTTGTATGGAATGGTCACGTTGAATCCGGCGTAACCCTCTGCTTTAAGCCGCTTGACGGTTGCGCCTAAGTCATCTTCAGGCACGTCGAGCAACTCGTACTCACCTTCCAGCATAAAATAATCAAACGCATTTTGATACAACTCGGGTGATCGAGAATGACCGAGCGGATGACCTAATAATGCCAGTTTGTAAAAATCCAAATCGATGATTTTTTATTTTGCGTAATTAGTCTGTTGCACAGTAGCAACGCGCATACGTTTGATTCCTAGAGCAGAACAAGCTTGCATGATGTAGACAACATTCTTTTGCTTACACTCAGCATCAGCATTAACAGTAACCGGAATATCTTGCACGCCCATTTTCTGCACTATCTCGCCAAGCTTGGCCTGGATAGTAGCTTCATCATTAGCAGGAAGCGCTTTTCCCTGGATTGCGACTTTTCCATCGGTACTGACGTCGATCATTATTGTTTTGGTGCGCGAATTTTCTTTTTGCGCATAAACAGTCTCAGGCGGTTTGATTTTGAGTTCAGACTTATCGATCAAAGGCGCAATCAAAATCATGATGACCAGAAGCACCAAGAACACATCTGTCAAAGGAGTGATATTGATGTCAGTGAATGTCTCACCAACTCCGCCCATCGACATAAGACGCTGTTATCTCCTAAAGGCTTAGTGGCTATCCCCACCCTCGGCTGATGCAAAGCTGAGGAAGAGGAGTTTTAAAAGTTGGAAGTCATCGTTGAATCGTTTGACTGTGTTGGTGTACCAGTTGTTGAAAATAACAGCCATAATGGCAACAATCAGACCATAACCTGTGGCGATGAGAGCTTTAGCTACACCGATAACTACAGTTGATGTACCGCCGCCGGAAGCACCCAGTTCGTCTAGAGTGAACACAACCCCAACTACAGTTCCGAATAGTCCGATGAAGGGGCTGGTGGCACCGATGGTACCAAGTACAGCAAGGTGTTTTTCCAGTTTTCGTGATACCAGTGAGACTGTAATATCGAACGCTTTTGAGAAGTCTTCTTTCTGTTCCGCCAGGAGCCGAACGCCTTCTTCTGCAACTTCACCGATAACACCACCAAGACGGCTGCAGTTTTGCTGAGCTTTTTGAAGGTTGTTATTTTCCAGTTCGCGCTGAAGCGTGTGAATGAAGGCTGTTACGTCGCGCTTGTTCTGGTTGTAATACATCCAGCGCTCGACGATACAGGCAAGTGTAGCCACCGAGCAAATAGTAATAGGAATGGAAGCAAACCAATCACTTATCATGAATTGAATAAAGTAAGTTAGAAATTTGTTTTCCATTTCTTCTCCTGACTCAGTTACTAACTCTTGCTTACTGTAGCAATCGCCTACCGCATACCAGAGTTTATCAGAATCGACGCAGCTTGCCGACCCCACCACCAGCAAAGACGTTGTAGTCGAATGTAAACTGTATATCTACATCGGACGGAGCGCCGTCTGGGAGCGGTCTGAAGGGAGCAGCGTTTTCAATTGCTTTCAAAGCTGCCTGGTCGGCGATTGCAGCACCCGAAGATGTTACAAGACGCAGGTTTGACATCGTGCCATTTGCATGCACCTTGAATACCACTACGACTCGTTTACTTTCGTTACCCTTGGGTGGGAACCATGCACGCTTGATTCTTCTTTGCAAGTCTGCCATGTAAGGACCAAAGTCCACATCTTTTTCAGCGCCCACTGATGGACGTCCGGGTTTGGCTCCAGGAGGTGGATTGCCGTCATGACCTTCCTTGCCGCCAGAACCAGGAGTACCTGCTCTGCCGCCACTAGGAGATCCACCACCACTATCGGCTCTGGGAACTACAGGACCTGATGCAAACGGGTTACCGCCGCCTTCAGTACCACCGGGTCTTCCACCGCCTGCGCGAGTTGGAGCAGGAGCTGGACCTGGGTCACCACCGCCTTCTTTACCTTTGGGACCACCGCCACCACCTGCAAATACAGGGGCTGGAGCGGTTCTACCGCCACCGCCAGAAGTGCCACCAGTCCTGATGCTTGAAATTGGAGCAGGAGCGGAGCCAGCATTGTTTGTAAATGCTGATGCGACTCTTGGAGCAGCACTCGGTGCGCCGACTTTGTCCATTGTGATTGGCGCGGCCACTGGGCTTGGAGCAGCTTTAGGCGAAGCTACCGGAGCCGCAAATGGATTGGGCATCGAGAACGGAGATTTAGGAGCCGGAGTTGGAGACGGTGAAGGCGTTGGCGAAGGAGTCGCAGTGGCCATAGGTCTTGGGGTCGGGCTCGGAGATGGTCTTGGCGACGGAGACGGACGTGGCGTCGGCGAAGGAGTCGGAGACGGACGGGGTTCCGGTCTTGGGGCAGGTGCTGGAGACGGAGAAGGCGACGGCTTCGGCTGTGGCGATGGTTGTTTCATCGGTTGAGGCGAAGGCTGCTTCTGCGGCTGAGGCGAAGGTTGCTTTTGAGGTTGAGGAGTTGCAGTCTTTTGCGGTTGCGCGGCAGCTTTAGGAGCTGGAGATGGCGGAGTTATTTTCTTTGTAGGATCATGCTTGCCACGATCTTCAGAATGTTTTTCCGCTTTTCTTTTATAGGTCCTTTCTTTTTTCATTTCTTCCTGATTTTGAATAAATTCAATATCAGTAACTTGCACCCTGGGTGGTGGCGGAATCAAAAAGAAGAAAGCAAGGATCAAACAAGTAGCCATGAGACATGCGTGCAATAAATATGAGCCGCTTGTAGCTTCTGGAAATTCCATCACTGCATCGGCATATATATGTTTGCGCTGCAAGCGAGCGGCATGATCATAGGCATCACGCATAGCGTATGCGATAAAAGAAACGAAAAGCCCGATGAGCACAAGCGATACCGGACTACCAAGATTCATTTGCAACATCGAGCCAATAAGCATTTTGTTTGGCGCGATATTGAAAGTCTGACCAAAATTGGTGATAGCACCTAAGATGGCCGAATTGAAAATCAAAAAGAGGAAAAGACAAAAGTTTATTAATCCGGCGCCAAGGAATAAATATCCCTTTCGCATTTCGCCGTTATAAATTTGACCAAGTCCAGGCAATATAGACATGAAGCCTGCGGTCGAAGGATCTCGATTAGTACGTGCGTTTGGATTTCTGGAAGAGCTAGTCATTTTCTTTTCGCCATCTAATATTCTTAGCTATTATTAAGCACTGTCAGTATAACACCTTAAATGTCTGGCTTCCCGCTGGAAACCTCGCTCGGTTTTTCAATCTCAACTGATGCGCCCGTTAACTTTCAATATAAATGGAAACACCATTATTCGCACGGTGCTTTTGAACAGTTCAAACCAAGGGTTTTCCCTATGGTTTAGACCAGGCTTACATGTTCTTGTTGACGTCTAACTCTTCAGCAAGTTCGATTTTGAGTTCGTCGCCAGGGCGCACATCTACTCGCTTTCCTTTTTTCGCAAGCAAGATAGCAATACCGACTGCAGCACCTACACCAGCACCAATCAAGGCACCACCAGCGCGACCCATACCGCTAGAACTAGATGAAGAACTCGAATTAGAACTTCCAGCGGCAAGTGCACCGATACCAAGACCTACTGCCATTGGAAGTGCGACTGTACCTGTGTCGAACGCGATATCTTTCAATCCGCGTCTTGCATGCACAACTCCACCGCGAGCTACCAATGTAGCTACCAGCGGGATTTGTCTGTCATCAGGGGTGGTGACTGTGTCGAATTTAAGTGCCACCGATCCAGAGCGACTCATGTGTCTGGGCGCATTCAACTGAGCGATTCTTCCTTTGATTACAGAACCGGCAGGAATGAGAGTCGAGCCGTCGATCGAAAGATCTTCCGATGTACGAGCAGTGAATTCATCACCCTCTTGGCTTGTGTCACTGTCGATTGCCGTATCCATAATTATAGGAATCTTGGTTCCAACAGGAACGACACGCGCATATCCTTTTAATAGTTTTCGGTCGCCGCTTTGCTCAGTACTTGTAGTAGTGGTGTTAGTAGCGGTGCTCGAAGCAGAACTGGGCTCTGCTTGAGGCGCTTCATTACTCAGCTTAGGCTCTTCCATAGGAATGGTAGGAGATTCTGAGACAGAAGGAGATGTCTCGTCCAGTTTAGGACTTTCGGCTTCCAGAGCCGGTGTAGACTTAGTTTCATCAGTACGCGAAGGAGCACCCGACTCGACTCCCAATGGTTTGAAGGTGTCTGGGGCATAAATTTTGAAATTAAGGTCAGATTGACCTGCCGCGAACGCAGGTGCCAAAGCACTTGAGCAGAATGTAGCTAGTGCAAGGGTCAAAGAAAGATAGGAACTTCCGTTACGTCTCATTCTGTATATAGCCTCCAGTGCGGCAAAATTAGGGGAGCCTTGGTACAACAGGCAGTCAAGTAGTATAGACCGTTAGATAGTAACATGTAATGGTCTTGACAAAAATTAGCCAGGTCTCAGCGCAAAGGGCACATATAGTAATGAAGCTTCGGCAAAATGACATAAAAAAGGTAGGATTGACCTGGAAGCTTATATCTAGTTTGGAGTTTTTGGCATGATTCAGTGCCCCGTATGTCAGGTTTCAAATGAACCCAATTCGCAATTCTGTCGCGAATGTGGCAATCGCATAGAAAGGCGCTCAGAGCCACGACCAAAACTCAAATCTCCACTTTTGAGCGGTTATGAAGAGCCTGAAACATATGACGACGAACCAAATGTTTCAAAACTTCGTGGTGTCAAACCTTCCAAGCCAAAAGCGCCTGGCGAAAAGCCTAAATTGCGTTCGCCACTTCTTAGAGACGATGAAGATGATGATAGCTATGATGACGAGCCTCAAGAGGAACGCAGATCTAGCGGCAAAAGTAAATTACGCTCACCTCTTTTAGGTGAAGGTGTTGACGACGATGACGATTTCGACAGCCCACCTGCAGGTTCGGGCGGGATGCCTCGCGTTCGTCGCAAACCTCAAGCCTCTTCTGGCCAGGTACCGCTAAATCCTTCTATGTCGCCAAACCAGGATACAGGCAACCAGAGTGGAAAAGGCAATAAGCCCAAACTCCGGTCACGTTTACTGGACACATCTGATTATGAAGAATTCGATGATGACTGGGACGAAGACGATGAAAAAGAAGACGCGCAAGCTCTTCGCTCACCTTTACTTAGAGCCAGAACACACCTGGACGATAAACCCGAAAAGACTGTCCCGCCTCAACCCAAAGCTCCGGCTCCCGCGCCAGCTTCGGTGCCAACCACTCCAATGAGCCCGCTCAATCCTATGAATCAGGCAAATCAGGTCAATCCGCCGGCTTCAATGGTTCCACCAGCTCAGGCTCCCATGCCCATGCACGCCCCTCAACCAACACCACAGCCACAGGCTCAGATGCAGCCGCCTGCTGCACCGCCACTGCCATCGCCTCATAATCCGAATTCACCAACTTCATCGGGCATTTTCGCCCAGCAACCGAGCTTTCAACCCCCAAATCTTCCAGCTCCTACACCGGAAGTTCCAAATCAAAAACCGTTACAAATGCCCGGGCAGCCGGATGAGAATTATCTTCCCCCGCCCATTCCACAAAGAGAAGCAACCCCACCCATTCCACACCCCCTTGCCAATCAGTCTAAAGCAAGTGCTGGCGCGACTTCGGCTGGACCCGACGACCGCCGGACTTCTAATCGACGTCAATCGAACACAGATAGACGCAGTCGCAGTGGGCTTCTAGGAGCAAGCGCATCGGATGATCTGGACGACGATTACCCACAGAGCAGCCGCTCAGCGGGTCCGGCATTAGGCGCAGAACAGTTGAAAATGGTATGCCTGGCCTCTATTTGTGCAGTGGTATTCAAAGTTGTATACATCGGATACATCTTTATGTCTTTTGGACTTACACCAACATCACTTTGGATAATCCTTGACCAGCTAGCGTTTATATTTGTTTGTGTCGGTCTAATAATGTATAGCTCCAAGAGCATGTCAAGCAGATAAGCAATCTTTAAGCTGTCATGCCCCAAACGGCGTTAAGCGCCGTACAGATTTCATAAAGCTAACTTTCAAAGAGGAAGCGCTGTGTTATAGTCTTCCTCTGCGCAGGCACTTTTTGCGGACTTCACAGTCAATTAAAAGTGATAGATCCAAAGGTAATCTCTAAAAATGATTTCGACGCATAACCGAAAAATCAAAGTTGCTTTTCTTAGTCTTGCTGCCAGCCTTTCACTGATTTCATCCGGCTTCACCGGATCTGGTGTCATGGCTCTTGCAGGAAAAAAACCATCTTTAAAATTGCCGGTCAACGACAAGCTCGATTTAGAAGCTGCTCCAGAGCCGGTTAAAGCCGAAGAACAGAGTGCAGATTTAGCACCACTGTCATTGAGTAGTCCACTCGAGAAAAAAGCGGATGCCACTACTACGCAAGAAGATGGCACTGAAACTTTGAACGCCTCAGTAACCAAAGAGCAGTTCGTGCCCAAAGGTCCGCTGGATGGTGAAAACGATACTCTCAAATCTACTTTCAGCGTAAAAAATTCAAAAATGACTGGAGACGGCTCTGGCAAAGGAAGCCTGGTCGATCAAGCCACCATGGTCAATGCCAGCCCGCTTACTTTGCAGCCAACCACTGATGAGCAAGCAAGCAAACTGACAGAAGAACAACAAATAGAAAAAGAGCAAATGACTGCTTTGTGGGAAGCTGCTTTGCAAAATTCGCCTGATATCAATTTCGTCTTAGCTAAATTGATGCCTTCATCAGATCCATCTAAAACAGTAACTCTTCTGATGAAAACACTCAGCACTGTTATCTACACTGGTATCGGCTCGATGGGGATGATGAATCCCAGTCAGGGTACCTATTTGATGCAGAACTTATCATTCAATGTGTTCTCACAAATTTTGGGAACGGCTGAAAGTGCTCGTGCTAAAAAAGCAAATATCTCGCAAGCCGAGCAAATCATGCTCTATAACATGATTCGCAACACTGCCGACAAAGTTGTCGGTCACTATCGTGATTACAAACTTCAACACAAAAAATTGAACAACGCAAACGAAGATTTCGAAGACCTGAAAAAAATGGTTAGCGAAGCTTCCGCTGGCAGTGGTGCATCACAACAAATCGAAATGAATTACACTCTGAAAAAAGCTCAGCGTGAAATCAATGAAATTGGTGGTCAGCTTGGAAAATATCGCCAACACTTAGTTGATCTTTCGGGACAAACTGCTGTCGAAAAACTCGACGAAAGCATAGACAAAGAGTTCCAAAGCAAAACTCAATTGGCCGGAAGTGAAGGAAGCACTGAAGAAAAAAAGAATGAAGATCAGCTGACTGGCAAAAAGCCACAAGTAGCTGATGAATCGAAAACTCAACAACAGCTCTAGTAGCGGAAAAAATAATGACTGAAAAATCAAACAAGAAGTGGATTGCCATCGTCCTCATAGGTCTGTGCATCCTGGCAGTTCCAGTTGGTCTGGTGATCAAATCGGGCAAGACAGATTCAGATTCTTCCGAATCGTCGAGCGGTCTGATGAAACTGAAAGATCGCATCGAAGTGATCAATATAAATGGAATGATCGTCGACAAAGACGAAGAAGGATTTCTTTCAATCAATCGCTCGCCATACTCGGCAGTGAAAAAATTGAAGAAGATTTTGAAAAACGACAAAGTCAAAGGTGTGATCATTCGCATCAATTCACCTGGTGGCACGGTTGGAACATCGCAAGAGATCTGCCAGGCGGTCTTGCAAGTAGCTGCTGAAAAACCTGTAGTCACCTCGATGGGCGATATATGCGCTTCAGGCGGATATTATGTTGCTTGCGCCACCAACAAAATAATTGCAAACCCAGGCACTTTGACTGGCTCGATTGGTGTCATCTTCAACATGATGAACGTCAAAGGTCTGGCTGACAAACTTGGCGTCGAGCCTAAAGTAATCAAGTCTGGTCCTTACAAAGACATTGCTTCAATGTTCAGACCAATGACTGAAGAAGAGCGCAAAATATTGCAAGCGCTTATCGACGATTCATACGATCAGTTTGTCACTGCTGTTTCGCAAGGTCGCAAAATGAAAGTTGAAGACGTCAAAAAACTTGCTGACGGAAGAATTTATTCAGGACGTCAGGCACTCAAAATTGGTCTTGTAGACAAACTCGGCTCATACAACGATGCACTCGACGAACTGCAAACAATGTGTCGCGCCAAATACAATTTGAAGAAAGATTTGCCAGTTAACGATGATACTCCAAGCAATATTTTTGAAGCATTGCTTGACTCGTCCTCGTCTGACGCAGGCAATTTTCCATTGAATTTACTTGGTCTTCTAAGTGGTCGTAGCCAGGCAAGCTTGGAATCGTCAATCGGCGACAAAATGCTTCCATTGCATTTGCAATCGAAATACGCCGGACAGCCACTCTGGATGATGGCACAGTAATCGATGACAGACTCAGCAGCCTTTGCGGGCGAAAATAACGAACCCAATAAAGAGCTTGAGACAATTCCTCCTCAAGCAGAATTGCCTCCCACCCAAGGCAAATTGAATTCGTTGCTCGATTATTTTCACGCTGCTATTTTCGAGCCAATAACAACAATCAAAAAATTGACTGCAGCAGACTCGAATCAAATAGAGCCATTATGGTTTGAAGCATTTTTTGTAGTGGTTATCGCTGGCGCCATTATGGGCGGAGTAAAATCGCAAAGTCCGTTGCAGCTTTTATACAACTGCTCGTCTCGAATACTTGATTTACTAATTACCTGGTATATCGTCACTTCTATTTTGCATACACTGTCCAAAGAATTTGGCGTGCGCAAATATTCAATTAAAGAAGGTGCCGCAATCACAGGTATCGCTTTTGCGCCACTTGTACTGACCGGTCTTCTTGGTTGTCTTGCTGCACTGCCTGCTCCGGCTTACTTTTTCTTTTTGAGTTTGCCTGTATTCTGGTCCATTGCGTTAATGGTGATGGCATTTAGAGTGTCATTGGGGCTGTCGTATCTTCGCTTGATGCTTTTGGTCATGATCATTCCTCCTCTTCTTTTTCTGGTCGAAACATTCTGGCTGGGATTAGCCCTCTTAATGGCTCTGGGATTGCCATTTCGCTCTTAAATCAAAGCCATGAAAAAAGGCACTGTCCTTGCTGTAGTAGGACCAACATGTTCGTCTAAAACAGATTTGAGCATTGCACTTGCTCAAAAACTTGGTTGCGAAATTATTGCTTGCGATTCTCGTACCGTATACAAATATATGGATATTGGAACAGCAAAACCGACTCAAGAACAAAGACAAACAGTACCGCACCATTTGCTGGATGTAGTCGAACCCAACCAGGTCTATACTGCAGCCCAATTCAAAAATGATGCCAGTCTAATTTTGGATGATCAATTCAACAAACAAAATCGAGATTTTGCAATTGTATGTGGTGGTACAGGATTTTATGCCAAAGCACTTTTGTCTGGGCTTGCAATTCCAGAAGTACCGCCACAGGAACAGCTTCGCGAAGAGCTCAGAGAGCGTGCTTCAAAATTTGGAATTGAAACTTTATTTGCTGAACTAGAAAAAACAGATCCAGATTCTGCAAAAAAAATTGGACGCAATGATTTATTTCGCATAGTAAGAGCGCTAGAAGTAAGCCAGTATCTGGGCATTCCTTTTTCAAAAGCAGCAGTAAAAAAAGAAGTTCCATACAACGTAATTTGGATTGGACTCACTTTCGACGATCGATCTATTTTAAAAAATAGAATTATCCAACGTTTGGACGAACAATCAAAAGGCGGTCTAGAGGCTGAAGTTCGCGGACTCTACGAAAAATACGGAGCTTGCCAGACCCTTATGAATGCTGTGGGATACAAAGAAATTATTGAATATATAGATGGGAAAACGACTTTCGACGCTGGAATTGAAAATTGTGTTAAACATACTTATCAACTTGCACGAAAGCAGCTCATTTTCTTCCGCGCAATCCCTGACATAGTGTGGCTTTCTGTCGATAAAGAAAAAGATTTGCTTGAAGCTGTGCAAAAACACATGTCTTTTTGACTAGACGCCAAGATATTTAGAGCTATACTAGGATAATGATGAATCAGGCAGACAGCGCCTCTATAAAGCAAGTCGACCTACCATTCTCGAATGGATTGATGTCCGCGAGAACATGGAAGACAAACGACCGACACGTAGCTGCCGTTCCTGAGCTTGGATTGCATTGCTATGGCGAGACAGAACAGGCTGTATGCTTCAAGCTTTTCACAGTGCTTCTCAAATACTACAAACAACTCAAAGCAAACGAATCAAGCATTAGCGACAAGGGTCGCGAACATCTTCAACTTTTGTGCGCATGGGTTGAAGGTATCGAGCGTCGCATGATGACGCCTCGAATCGAGCGCGAAAATGTAATTCCGCTTGGTCGTCGTCGCTAAGATTTCAAACCGCGCTGTTGCAAAATTATCTCGGTCTTAAGTTCGTGCAACGATTTTTCCAGACCTACTGGATACTGGTGCGGATTGAGTAAACGCTTGATACCTGGGTGAAGGCTTGCAAGTTGATCGCTTACATACATACGTGTTTGATCAAGACTAATATTTGTATTTTGCTCGACAAGCTTTCCATTGCGCATAATTGGCACAAGCAAATCTGTAAACTTGGTATTTGGGTTTATCCTTTTTCTTCTGGTGAAATCGACAGGGTCTACGATAGTCCAGTCGCTCGGTTCTTTGCGCCCGCTATCGAAAACCATGTCACCAATGAATTGACCGTCTGTTTTAAACCGTCTGGCTTGCAGAATTCCTGGATTTGAAATTTTTGCTTGTTGCTCAGACAGTTTTACGCAATAACGCCAGTTTTCTTCACCATCCTTGTCCTGAGTTTCGCTCAGCGCAGAAAGTTTATATACAATTCCAAGCGCTGGCTGGTCATAACAAGTGACAAGCTTGGTTCCAACAGCCCATCCATCGATGGCAGCGCCCTGATAAATCAACGAATCGATAATGCCTTCGTCTAAGTCGTTGCTTGCCACAATTTTTGTATCTTGCATTCCTGCTTGATTTAAAAGTTTTCTAGCTTCAACGCTCAAATACGCAAGGTCGCCTGAATCCAGACGAACTCCCATCAATTTCTTACCTTGCTCTTTTAATTTTTGTCCGACCTTTATTGCGAGCTTGACACCATTTATAGTGTCATAAGTATCGACCAGCAAAAGACAATTTTCAGGAAATACCTGGGCATAAGTTTCAAATGCCTCAAGCTCGTCCGCAAAAGACATGACCCAGCTGTGCGCATGCGTTCCGATCACAGGAATTCCATGTAATTTACCAGCAAGTACATTCGATGTTCCATCACAACCACCAATATAAGATGCAAGACTAGCGCTCAAAGCACCATCTGGACCCTGGGCGCGTCGCAAGCCAAACTCATAGACCGGCATTTGTCTTGCAGCAAGTTTAAGTCTTGCCGCTTTGGTTGAAACAAGAGTAGAAAAGCCAAGCATGTTTAAAAGGGCTGTTTCTAAAATCTGAGTTTTGACTATCTCGCCTTTGACTCGCAAAATCGGCTCGTGAGCAAAAACGACAGTTCCTTCCGGACAGGCATCAAGATCTATATCAAATTTCAATTCAGTCAAAAACTGCAAAAAATCAGGTTCGAAAAGTGCCTTTCCATCTGGACCCGGCACAGAGGAAAGATATTCAATATCATCTTTTTGAAATCGCAGATTTTCTAAATATTCACATACTCGCGATAATCCAGATGCTATTGCAAATCCACCACCAAAGGGATTGTGCCTGAAAGACATTGTAAATACTGACTGATGTCTAGCTTTGCCTGACTTCCAATAGGCATAAGCCATGGTTATTTGATAGAGGTCGGTAAGCAGAGCCTCTGCACAATCAAGCCCTTGTCTGTTTGTCTTGTTTTGAACCGAAATTTTTGGGTTGGACATCGACCACACAACCGTAATTGCTTAGGATTTAAGCAGATTACTCTAGCATGGAAGCAAGTAAAATGACCTTATTCAGCGGATTTGTCCGCATTCTTCTGCTTACACTAAGCACCACTTCGCCAGTATTACTTGCCCTTCCAGGATTTGGCGAGGAAAATCCAGATATCGCTCCTCAAAACTCATCCGCTACGGTCAAAAAAGACGAACCGATTACGCAAGAGAAATCGAAAAAGCGGTCTTTGTTATCGGAAACTCGAAACCTATATTTAGGTAATAAGTTCTCTCAAAAATATCACTTGAAAGGCTGCCATTTTGCCCAGATAGCCGACCCTGGCAATATTTTTCCGTTTGCCTCCTGTAAAGAAGCAATAAATTCCAACTATCTTCCTTGCAACTGGTGCCTTCCAAAGTGGCAAAAGTTTGTAAAGGGTCAAATTATAGGTTTACCGATAAATCGAAAAGCTGATGCTAAGAAGTCGTCCAGCCAATGAACGTCAGTAAAATTATGGTATAACCACTTTGGAGAGACTGCTATTAGAGTGGGCATTTTTAGTACATGCAACAACTAGAACAAGAATTTGCAAATGCCATTGGCTTTGTCATGGACAACGCTATCGATCCGCCCAAGCAACTTGGGATGGCGTTTCTGGTGTCGAAATCGCGTGTCGTCACCTGCGCCTCGGAGGTTTTTCACTACGTCGATGCGCCCTGGGCAATCAGCATTTATTTTCCGTTTACCGACGTCAGAGTAGCCGTTAAGTCAATCAATTTGCACGCAGACTTTGACAAAGTAGATGCGCGCACTCGCTATCTGGGACAAATCGGCTCGCCGCAACAAGAAATGCACAGCTATATGAACGACATAGCTTTGCTTATGCTCGACCCAGCGCCTCCCGAGCCAATGACCGAGCGTCTTGCCGAACTCAACCGAGCACTGTGCTTGCCCTTTTCGTCTGAGGGTGTTGAAGCTTCTGGAAATCTGCACGGAACTGAATTCGTCCAACTGATTCAGACCATTATCGAATCTGGCAGATCAGGGCTTTTGACTCTATACGATCATAGAAATATTCCTGTCGCCAATATTCTCATTGCTCGCGGCGGCATTTTGAAAGTCTTCTATCGCCAGGTCATGTCTTCCGAAATGGCTTTTTGCGAATTGGTCCATCGCGCTCCAGCTGTAGCTTTTGCCTTTAGACCAAATGGCAATATTAACTGGGGCGAAGTGCCAGACGTTCAGACTCCTCCCGACCGTCTCGTATACGAGGCCATGCGTCGAGCAGGCGAAATTCCCAAATTATTCCAACAATTGGGTGGACTGAATGCGCGATACAAGCATGTAATCCAAACTTTCGACCCTACTAATGCTTCTGAAGAAATTCAGTGGATGGTACAACCGCTCTGGAATTCACTAGACGGTTATATCACTCTGGACAAACTACCAAAACGCATTGGCGTGGATACTTACACCACACTGATTGCCATTCGCGAACTGGTAAACCGAGGTGTCATTTCTCCTATCAACCAGGCAACCCCTTTTCCATGCACTGGAATCATGGGCAATCCACTGGTTTCGCACACAGATTTCGAGGTGCACCCCTGGGATCCGTTGCAAGCTTTCTATCTTGACCCGCTTTCTTATGGACCGCAATGGCTCAAAGGCAATTTCTTTGGTGTAGCCAACTCACTACAACCAAAGAACATGCTTCATACAGTCGCAGTGCCGAACGACGTAGTTGGTGGTCTCATTTTAAAAGACTACAAACTCATTGGTATCCACAGCGGACCGCAAATTTTAAAACCTGGTCAACCCGCACCACCCGTCAAATGCTATCAATTCATGTGGATGGGTGCTTTGCTCGAACTTTCTTCGCGCAAATACAAAGCGAACGAATCAGAAGATGGAAGTACTGTAGGCTCGCTTCGAAGTCTCGAACACGACGTGCAAGAACAAGGCGCGTTGCAATCGACACCGGATCAAAAAATTCAGTGTCCTAACTGTTTTGCTTCAAATTCAGATTATGGCGAGTGCTCTACCTGCCATGAAATAATCGAACGTCCCACCGATGATGAGCTAACCAACGCCAAAGGCGCCAAAGGAAAACTCAAAAAATTCCAGAAAAAGCATGGTCTATCAAACAGATACGTTGCCATACTTGGCGGTTTGATTTTGCTTCCGATTATTTTCTTTGGCATTACCCAAATGGGCAAGGTTGCGGCTCCACCGCCTCCTCCACCTCCAAAAGCAACTTTCAAAGCTTCTGACAAGAAAGCGGTTGAACTGGCGGTTGAACTGGCTGGATTCACTGCGACCCCTCCTCACATGTATCGATACGTGGATACGACGGACAAGACAGCTCCATCAAAATCATTTGGCGTTGAATCTGAACAAGCAAATCAAAAAATTCTGTTTGTATTCTATGACGACATGACACCTCTCGATTCGCTGGGTAATTTCGCTGGTAAGCCACCATTTACTGAAGTTGACCGTGCGGATATGGAATCTGCAACCCAAGATTCAGGCGATCAGATCCTAGGTAACGGAAAACTAAAATGGATTCTTGGTAAATACACTCAACCAGGAAAACAAAAGCCAATTTCTTTGTTGATTGGTGCCTTCCCTGCAGCTAAAGAAGGGAAATCTTTACTTGTGATCGGTCAAGGGTTGGCTGACTCGGATCAACGTCAGTACAATCACAAGACTACTTTGTTCGTACTCGATGAACTGGCAAGTGAATTCACCGGTCATGGCAACGAAGACAGACTTAAAGAAATAAACAAGGACAAGTCAGACAAAGTAACTAACGAGGAACTTGATGACGAAGATGACGAAGGCAAGACCATCGTCAAAATGTCTACCGATGAAGACATCGACAAATTCATTGTCGAAGCTCAAAAACTAATACAAGAGAAGTTCGAAATGCCTGAAGATGCAGCAGAACATGCTGATCAGGTCGAGAAAGAATCCGGTAAACCCAAAGTATGGAAAATGGCAGGTTGGGTAATTGGAATCGACCGCGACGGTAATATCAAACGTCTCGAAAAGAAAGGTATTGATGAAAATACCAAGTATGAAAAACTGAGCAAAGCAATGGAAAAAGCAGTTACCGATGTCGGTAAATTCGAGAATCCACCTATCACTAAAGCACAGGAATTCAAATTCCGCATGCGCTTGAAAGGTAAGGAAATCGAACTGAAGCCAGGCGACTAATTCGCCCATCGCTCAATGCCTGATTAAAAAGCTGAACCGATATCGGTTCAGCTTTTTTGATCCAATATTATTCAAAAGATCAGTCTAGTTTGATGTTAGCTCTAGGACGTTTGCGACGCGGTTGACCATCTTCGCCTATGGCTTGGCTCTTATCTGGCGCAGCAGCAGCAGGTTTCCTACCAGTGAGAATATAGTCGGCTTCGTCCTTCTTATAGAGTTTGACTAGAATGGCAGCCAGTTCTTTTTTTGTTTTGGCAAGGTCTCTATTGTTTGGAGCAAGTTTTTTCTTTTGAATTTCATAAGCACGTCTGAAACTTTTCTCCGCTTCCACAAAATGCCCTTGTTTTTCTTGCAATTCGCCAAGCTCTGTCGCTGCAGTGGCAATCCGAATGTCATCTGATCCAAATTCAGCATCGGTCATTGAAATTGCTTCAGCATAAAGCTGTTCAGCACGCTCTATCTTGCCTGCAAGAGCCTTTTCGCGAGCGAACTCCATGTACTCGGTAAAAGTTTCAGGATGCTTTTCGTACCAGCTTTCAACCTCTTCCATGGTCCATTGCTTAAAGCATCCGCCCAAGAGTACCAGGCTCGAAAGCATCACACTCGATACCATGAATATTCTTTTCAAGGGAGACTTTCTCAAATCGACCGTCCTATTTGGATTTCGAAGTATTAGCCTCCGCCTTGTCACCAGATTTGGTGGCATCGGCGACGGGGTCTTTTTCTTCCAAACCGTATTCTTTTACTTTGGATTTTACAAGCTTATAGTTTTTGCGCAGGACAGTTAGGTCGCGCTGTGGATCGACCTTTTGAACGATTTTGATATCTTCTTTGTAAGCTTTAAATGCTTTGCGCCAGTCTTGTGTCTCGCGATAAAAATCTGCGAGCTCCTCGATACACATGGCTGTTTCTACACTTTCATCGCCATTTTTCTTTTTGCACTCTTCAATCGCTTGCGTATAAAGTTTTTCGATGTCAGCGGCTGTGCCAGCTTTGCGGGCTGTTCTGGCAGAAGCCAGTGTATTTACCCAGTTTGTAGCAGCTTTTGAATCGCCACCACCAAAACTGGGAGCCTTGACGTCTCCGCAACCAGCGATGAATAAGCTTATGACCAGAGTTGCTAAAGCAGATTTCGATTTGCTTTTCATTCAATCTTCCCGACGGTTCATTCGTCTAAATCGTACACAGACCCCCAGTATTCTTATCATAAATCGGATATAAAGGCTATCTTATACCTTGTCAATAGCCACCTGAGAGTAGTAAAGCTTGAGTATGGACTGATAATCGAGACCGACTTTTGCAAAACCGCTTGCGCCTGACTGCTGCATCCCTACACCATGTCCCCAACCGGTTCCGCTGATAACAAGTTCAGCTAAAAGTCCTAATTTGTCGTTGTTTTGATCAAAGAAAATACGTGCACTTTTAAGACGCTTAAGTCCCGCCTGAGGAACAGAAAAGAAGTCTCTTATGACAAGTTCTTTTTTTATTATCCAATCGCCGCTTGAGGTCGAAACACCAAGCTCGATTATAGTTCCGGCAACGCCGCGCTTGAGCGCTTTAAATCCATTAACATGTCCAAATTTTCCGCTTTTAGGTGCCACTACATATGGTGCAGAGTCAGGATTCTTAAGCAATTTGGCGACATTGTTGTGCAAATTCGCTTCTAACTGATTTGCACTCAAATGTACTTTCCATCGATAATGCGAACTGGCGCGGTCTTCGCTAAAAGGAACGGCAGCATAAAACGCACGGAGATCTGTTTCGCTACTTAAATCAAAGAAACGAGGCGACTTGCCACTTTTCGTTTCCCAGACACCTTTTAAATAAGGCAATGGCGGAGGCGGAAATTCCCTAGTGTCAGGGTCAGAAAAGCAGTTTTCAAAACTCTCGGTGTGACCACCAGCGTTTGAACTGAACAGCGCAAGTATGGGCTGTGAATCGTAAGTGAGTACTTGCCCGGCAGTTTGCGCAATCGCACGCAAATGATTTTCGCTTGCAGCCGCTTTTGTTCCGCCAAAATACTGGCAGCACAAATAAGAGTCGCAAACATTTATCGAATCATGTTTCATGTGATTAATGCGTGGACGCAAAGCATAAGTTCTTGCGGCGACAGCCTGAGCTTTTATCGCCTCTATTGGATAAGAGGCTGGGATTTCAGATTGAAGAACCCCTTTCAAATATTGATCCAGGTCGATACGCAATCCGACCCGCAATTTTCCATTTTGAACGAAGGCCTCAATTTCGCCTTGATAAACAGGGTTTGATCGCCCCCTGGCATATTCGCGAGTAATTGAATTAAAAACGAAACTGGAGCCTTTTAGGGGCTCGAGAATGAGCTTTTGCGACGTAAGATAAATCTGTTTTTTACCGTCATAACGATAAGTGAGCGCATCACGCCCATCGGTATTTTTATCAATTCCAAGATGCAACGACTGACCGCCAGGTACTTGCAAACCCCGGACCCCTTCGCACCGAACATCAAAGCCGGCGCTAGACGATATTGCAAGCGCGCTATGGTCTAGTGCGGTCAAATCGCTTGTTGTGATACCGACTAATACTTTCATGACAATTAAAATGGCGGAGCAGGAGGGACTCGAACCCCCAACCCTTTCGGGCAGCCGCTTTCAAGGCGGTGTCTTCATCCAGCCAGGTCTGCTCCATAGCTTTCTAAAAATAAATACTGGCACAAATTGAAGTATTTAGGATGAAACGACGTGAAACAATTAATAAGTATTGCTCAAAAATACACAAAGAAGTCAAGCGTCAATTAATATTGCCATAAGTCATGAACGAGAAATCCGAGCAAAAAAACAATAACAAACAAAAGTCTCGTCTTGATACGGCAATGATTGAGCGCGGGTTGTGCACAAGCCGACAGGAAGCCCAGGGTGTCATCATGGCTGGGGGCGTTCTGGTCAATGATGAAAAAATCACCAAATCTGGTACCACAGTTCGCTTTGACGACAATATCAGACTACTAGATAAATTTGTCACGTCAAAATATGTCAGTCGCGGCGGTCTGAAATTAGAAAAAGCACTTAAGACATTCGAGCTCGATGTGTCCAATCTCATTTGTCTCGATATCGGCGCCTCGACTGGAGGCTTCACCGACTGTTTATTGCAACATGGTGCAGTTTTTGTGTATGCAATCGATGTCGGCTTTGGACAAATAGTAGGTAAGCTGCGCCAGGACGAACGCGTCGAGGTTTTAGAGCGCACAAACGCTCGATATCTAGAGCCCGAAGAACTGTACAAAGACAAAAAAACTGACAGGGCTCAACTGGCAGTGATTGATTGTTCATTTATTTCTCTGGATAAGATTTTGCCTCAGACAAAAAAATTACTCGCGCCTAATTCACAAATCGTAGTTTTGATCAAACCACAATTCGAGGCAGGCAAGGACAAAATAAAAAAAGGCGTAGTTAAAGACCAGAAAACTCAGATAGAAGTGCTTGAGCATATTGCAAGAGTGGCTCAGAATCTTGATTTACGCATATTTTCATGTTGCCATTCTCCAGTCAAAGGACCAAAAGGCAATATCGAATATCTGGCACTTTTGAAAAATAAAGAAGATGTCGATGAGACAATGCTCATAGAGAATATTCTCAATTTCAGACAAATAGTTGAAGAAGCTTTTAGCGAGCTGAACCAAGAATGAGTTTGTGCGCTTCGAGCGTTGGAAAAATATCCAACAATTCAAGCACCACTTCATCGGCTTTTCGTTTATTGAAAGCTGGAATAGTAGAAGCCAGCAATTCCTGATAGGTTGGCTTATTTGACTGTATTTGCTCAATGGCAAAACGGGTGATCTCACCCAATTGCAAAAACTTCACTTCATGTGTTTTTGGTTCGCGAAATATGGCAAGGGTGACCGATTTCTTTTTCACCGACTTAACCAATACTTGAGCCTGGTCGTCAGAATCGGAATCTGAATTATCAATCAGTTTGTCCACAATTTCAGAAATTGGATATTTGTAATTTCGCAATTGCAGTGTTGGATTCAAAACTGGTCTATAAACTGAGAACTGCCCTGGGTCGTTTAAAACAATTTGCTCGTATTCGGGCCAATCGACATCGACTTCCATGACTTCAAGCTCTATCCATTCGTAATCGGCAAGCTCTGGCAAGAATGGATATTTTTTCAGCAACGAAGGACAATTTTTCAAAAGATAATTAGAGAATCCTTTGGCGGCTTGATTCAAATTGAAATGCGTGGGCGGGCATTCTTCCATGTATTTATAAACAATCGGCTCGAAATCAGAGATTATCCGCTGGCAGGCAGGATAAATCGATTCCATCAAGTTCATTTGTCCGGTCATAATCAAATCGGCATAAAGCGCGATTCGCTTATGATCAGGCTCTTGTCCATTTTTAAATAATTGCAGTTTGCCTGCTAAAAACTCTTTGCGCGATTCTTTTTTGGTCCAAAGCGTCTGTAAATTGGCTTCGATTTCGCTAAGAGTCACCTATGCCACCATATTCAGTGCGGGCTGCGCAGACTCTGCAATGAATCGAATTCGCGCCAACTCAGCAAGTATTTCATCGAAATCAGGATAATTCTGGTCGCGCTCGAGCATTACAGCTTTAACATTCGAACGTTCAAGCACATATTTCAGCAATTCAAAAACCGGCTCTATTACGGCATTTCCATGCGTATCGATAATAACTTCATCGCGCTTACCATGACCAGCTAAATGAATCTGAACGACACGCTCAAGCGGAATATTATCTATAAATAAGTAAGGATCAAACCCATGATTGACTGAATTGACATAGATATTGTTTACATCGAGCAAAATTCCACAATCTGCTTTTTCGACAACTTCAGAAAGAAACTGCCACTCGCTCATCGCAGTTTCAGGCACATTCATGTAGTAAGAAATATTCTCGAGCAAAAATGGGCGACCAACAATCGCTTGCGCTTGTTTGATGCGCTTGGCCACGTGCTCGACCGCTTCTTTGCTATGTGGAAGCGGAAGTAAATCGTGCAAATAGCTACCGTTTACTGATGAAAAACAAAGATGATCGCTCCACCATGGAGCATCTATAAAATTTAAAAACCGCTTCATGTCCCCGACGTATTTGTCGCTGAGCTCATCGGTACTGCCTATCGATAAGCTGACGCCATGGGTCACAAGCGGAAATTTTTCAATGGCGCTATCGAGCCTATCTCGAATTGCGCCACCTAGATTCATGTAGTTTTCGGGGACAATCTCAAGCCAATCAATTTTGTTTTGACTGGCGAAAGTCTCATCTGCAAGCTCACGCCGCAATCCAAGACCTACACCCAGAATGGGCAGAGATTTTGAATCTTGGATGAAGTTGCTC
>CAZFKB010000056.1:0-16696 GCA_964519785.1 uncultured Candidatus Obscuribacterales bacterium
AAGTCGGCACCGTCTTTCAGCTTTTGACGAAGGTCACCGATGAGCATTTCAGAACGCGATTTTTCACCAGCCGTTACTTTATTGCCCAACTCGCGAATCTGACGTTCGACCGAGTAGCAGATAGAATCTGCTTCGTTGCGAACATCGGCTTCTTCTTTGCGTGTGCGGTCGTCGGATGCATGCGATTCGGCTTCGCGCACAGCACGAGCGATATCGTCTTTGGTCATGTTCGTACTTGCGGTAATCGTAATCTTTTGCTCTTTGCCAGTAGACTGGTCGCGAGCCGTTACGTTTAAGATACCGTTGGCGTCGATGTCGAAAGTAACTTCGATTTTTGGAATGCCACGGTTAGCAGGGTTGATACCGTCTAAACGGAAGTTTCCGAGCAATTTGTTGTCGCGAGCCATCGGACGTTCGCCCTGGAATACATAAATATCAACTGCGGTCTGGTTGTCTTCAGCAGTCGAGAATACTTCAGTTTTTCTGGTTGGAATTGTGGTGTTGCGCTCGACCAGTTTGGTCATAACGCCACCCATTGTCTCAATACCAAGTGAAAGCGGTGTTACGTCGAGGAGCACGACCCCTTTGACTTCACCACCAAGTACACCAGCTTGAATAGCTGCACCAACTGCTACTACTTCGTCTGGGTTAACGGTCTGGTTTGGCTCTTTGCCACCGGTCAAACTGGCAACCAGTTCTTTGACCGCTGGAATACGAGTGGAACCACCTACCAAAACTACTTCGTCAAGGTTCGAATAATCGAGCTTGGCGTCTTTGAGTGCTTGCTCCATAGGCTGGCGGCAACGCTCGACAAGGCTTCTTGTCAGTTCGTTGAAACGAGCACGGGTCAATGTCATCTCAAGGTGCTTAGGACCAGAAGCATCTGCTGTAATAAATGGAAGCGAAATATTAGTTTCGGTTACCGAAGACAATTCGATTTTTGCCTTTTCAGCTGCTTCAGTCAAACGCTGAAGGGCTTG
Organism: uncultured Candidatus Obscuribacterales bacterium; assembly: GCA_964519785.1. Classification (GTDB taxonomy): domain Bacteria; phylum Cyanobacteriota; class Vampirovibrionia; order Obscuribacterales; family Obscuribacteraceae; genus Aved-18. The sequence goes on from CAZFKB010000056.1 coordinate 981, forward strand.
ACGGTCTTTTCTTAAATCGATTCCCTCAAGTGTATTGAATTCGTCGGCTACCCAGGAAACGATAGCAGCGTCAAAATCGTCTCCACCAAGGTGCGTATCGCCCGATGTGGACTTAACTTCAAATACGCCATCACCCACTTCGAGAATGGAAACGTCGAAAGTACCGCCGCCCAGGTCGAAGACCAGGATCATTTCGTTGTCTTTCTTGTCCATACCATAAGCAAGCGCTGCAGCCGTCGGCTCGTTGATGATACGAAGCACTTCCAACCCGGCAATTGTGCCAGCGTTTTTGGTGGATTGACGTTGCGAGTCGTTGAAATATGCAGGAACTGTAATTACTGCACTGGTGACCTTTTCACCCAAATATTTTTCGGCGTCTTCTTTCAATTTGCGCAAAGTCATGGCTGAAATTTCTTCTGGAGAATAATCCTTGCCCTGGATACTGACCTTACAACCGCCGTCCACGCCTTCTTTGACGACATATGAAACCATTTTCTTTTCATTGTCTACTTCAGAGAAGCGACGACCCATGAAGCGCTTGATTGAATAAACTGTGTTCTCGGGGTTTAAAACTGCTTGGCGGCGAGCCAACTGTCCGACAAGTCTTTCGCCCGATTTGGTGAATGCGACGACCGAAGGAGTTGTTCTGCCTCCTTCAGCATTTGAGACCACGGTGGGTTGACCCCCTTCCATGACTGCTACCACGGAGTTAGTAGTTCCCAAATCTATGCCGACTGATTTACCCATTATCTTTGAAACTCCCTATGCTTCAATTCTGGCGGAGACACCAAATTATACTTATAGTAAGCGATTTACATCGTTGATTTGTCGCTTTATTGATTCGTGCCCGTATAGTCGATAAATACTACTAAAGATCCTTTACAGTTTGATCAATAAAGAGGCTCTTTGCAGACAAAAATCTGCAAGATTTCCCACATTGTGCCCACTAAAACGATCCTTGCTCACCTTTTCAACCGATAAGCAAAATAATTTATCCACCACTTCTTTTGTTTACAGAATTATTGAAGTTCTACTTTCTGTCCAATGGCAAGGGGCAGTATTTCCACCTTGGAATCGGTATCTTTGGCAAGCTTCATTAAATGAGACGGTTGGTACCGATAAAAAACTTGTTCGGCAAGCGGTTGCCAGTGCATAGGCACAAGACGTTTTGCCTCCAGCTCCTCTGCAATCTGCAAAGCCTCTTTGGGTGCAGCAGTGGCATATTTTCCCCCAATTGGCAAAAATGCCGTGTGAACTGAATGTCCTTTCAAAGCCTTTGCAATTTCGGCGCTATAGATAGTGGCGCCCGCATGATAATAACCTTCAAAGTAATAGCCGTTCACCGGTTTGCCTGGCGCTCTGCTTCGAGCAAACATGGCAATAATCGTTTTTCCAAGCCGGTTTAGCGGATGCAAGGCGGGCACAGCTAAAATTTTGGTATCACCATAGTAAAGTGATTCGCCCACATCAAGAGGCAAAAACGCCTCAGCTGGGACTTTCTTTTTGTACTTACGACGCAACCAGTTCACAAGTGCCTTGGGAGCTACAAACTGACATTTCCACATTTCGTACAACTTTGGAGTAAGCAACACTCCATGGTCGAAATGTCCATGACTAAACAAAACAAGATGCCCAGGTTGCAAGTTAGCTAGCTCGCTTGGGCTCGTAAAATAAGGGTCAATATAAATTCGGAGATTGGCCTGCTCTACTTGTACAGCGCTATAACCGAAATAGGTCAGGCTCGACATTAGTTAGTAAATTTGCTCGTATTGGACCAACAACACGGCATCGTAACACTTTTATCTGAGGAATGAACGAATACTAGTAAAATCATAGGTTTTGTAGGAACGGCAAGCCCTTGACAGGCGGAAAATAATGAACATGCTGAAACGAACGACTACTCAGAAAAGCAAATTACTCTCGACCGGACTGGTCGGTTTGCTTTTGGCAACCCTTTCCTTCTCCTATCCTTTGAGCTCATTTGCCCTGTCCGACTCAGACGCGGACAAAGATGACGCTGCACAAGAAGATAAGAAAGATTCTGGTAAAGACGATGGACTCAAAAAAAATAAAGCAAAAGAATTCATCAAATATTTCAACCCCATTCCAGAAAAGAATTACACCAACGAATCGCAAGATCGCGTTATCAAGAAAAAGAAATTCAAACCAATTGCATACCCAGGCGCCAAGCCAGTTTTGAATCCCGAACTGGGACTCTTTGCCATCGTTCCAAACGAAAAATTGAACGATCTCGCTTTCATGGACGAGCTTGCTGCCCGCCCCGACGTAAACGGTTTATCAATCATGCTTCCCTGGCAAAGCATCGAAAAAACCGAAGGCGAGTGTGATTTCAGCACCATAGACAAAGTGCTCGAAATAGTCAAAAAAAATAACAAGACTTTGATTTTGCGAGTAACAACTTGCGGATTGAACGATGGTGTCAAATCAGACACCCCCGACTGGGTATTCGACGCAGGCGTAAAATCTATAACCTATAAAGACAGCGACGGAAAAGAGCATCAAGCGCCAGTCTTCTGGGACACCACTTATATGGCTAAATGGAGTAACTTCATTTCTAGCCTCGGCGAAAAATATGACGACAACAAAAACATTCACAGCATCGGCATCACCGGCGGTGGCGTATTAGGCTCCACTTTAGTGGTACCAGATTTTGCCGTCTTCGAAGATCAAGATTCAGAAACGTTGGCACAAGAAGGCGCGGCAGGAGCCACATCACCAAAATCGGCTTATGGCGAACTTTGCAGCATACTGCGCAAAGAACACAAAATGAGCGAACGCCAATTAGTCGAACACTGGAAATATGTAGGCGACATTTTTCCCAAAGCTTTCAAAAAAGTGCCTCTCAACTTCGACATCAACCCGCCTTTGCTTGGACGCAAAGGGCAGGACGCACTCGATGAAATAACAGACTACCTTGTATACCGTTATGGGCAGCGGGTCTATCTCACCCGTCAGAACATAAAGAATGGCAAACATGGGTTCGACCAGTATCGAGTCTTCTTGAAATTCCATCCAGACACACTGACCGGTTACAGACTGCGTCCCGACTTCGATTTGACCGAAACATCAAAACTGGCACATATGGCTGGAGAAGACGGAATCAGTTTTTGCGAAGTGCCACCAGAAGTTTTGAAGAGCGAAGACTCTTCAGTCAAAACTGCTCTAAACGACATTCAGTCACATCTTGGTTATCAAATAATTTCAAAAGAAGTGAAAATTCCAAACAATGCAAAAGTTGGCGAGCCATTAAATGCCTCTTTCACCTTTTTGAACCTGGGCGCTACTGGTGCAATGGTGCCATCTCGTCATAACGACAAAGATGTTCCAGCAAGCTACAAAATCCAGCTAGAGTTACGAAACGAAGCTGGAAAAGTCGTTTTCCGCTCGCATCATACTCCTCTGGTTCCCACTTATGACTGGGTCTCAGACAAACCAATCACCTGGGAAAAACAGCTCAAAATGCCAGAGCACATGAAGCCTGGCAAATATTCTGTTTATCTATCGCTCTTAGAGCCAGAATCGAAAAAACATATTCGATTCTTAAATGCAATTGCTCAGGGCGAACCTAAAACTGAAATGGAAGCCGCACTCGGTTCGATTGAAATAACTAATTAGAAAGCAAACTAAAAAATTCTACTTAGGTCTGACTGGCGGCAAACCAAGCGGAATGTTGCAATCGCTAAGTAGTTTCTTGATTGCAGGAAGCGCTTGCCTTGCGGCTTCTTCCCCAGCCTTGACACCACGCTTAGCGTCTTTGCGTTTGGTTGAAATCAGCGATATACCACTTGTATCGGGATGAATTGTGATATCTGCATATTTAGCTTGAGGTCCATCAAGGTCATTTAGATCCCAGGCAATCATGCGCTTTGCCATACTTCCAAACTTAGTAAGCTGTCCTTTAGCTAAAGGTACGAAAGGTTCGTCTATATTGACTGCAATAACAACATCCGCACCCATTTCGCGACATTGCTTGACCGGCAAATTACAAATAAGTCCACCGTCGCAAAAAAGATAATCGCCAATTTCAACTGGCTTTCTCAAAGTAGGCACAGCACAACTAGCCTGCATAGCCCAGCCCATATTTCCCTTGCGAATCATATATGGCTTTCCATCCATAACGTTCAGTGCCACCGCTGCAAATGGAACAGGCAGATGTTCGATTAACTGCTCGTCAGCGGTCAGCTTGCCCATCAAATACGTCCTGAAACGATTGCCCGCATATAGTCCGTCGTAATCTTTCTCTTTGAAAACATTGACCACCTTAATCACAGGCGAAATAGCGACACGAAACCAGAGCGGAACAGTCATAAAATGTTCCATCACATTTCCATTTTCGAATTCTTTTTGCATCTCAGCCGGAGAAGCACCAAGCGCATAAAAGCCCCCCACAACAGCACCAATACTGGTACCACAAATATAATCGAATTTTATCCCGGCTTCATCCAGGACTTTCAAAACGCCAACTTCGGCTGCACCACGAGCGCCACCACCACCAAGAGCCAGTCCAAGCTTCAAACGGTCTGTTTTGTTAGCCCTCTTATAATTGGAGGCTTCCCATCTGTCACAAGATGAAGTCTCTATAAAACAATCGTCTGCGCGCACCGCATTCAACGGCAAGAATAACAAAAGCAATAGAGATATTACGATTCTGGAAATTTTAGTGGACATTATAATCAAGGTTAAACTCTATATCTACGTTTTGAGGAGCATATTTTGGCAACGGCGGAAAAGGGCTCGACTTCTCAACTGCTGCAATTGCAGCCGAATTACTTTCGCCATGTCCACCACTTTCTAAAACTTTGAGACGACTAACAGAACCATCGCTAAATATTTTAAAACTCAGCTTTACATGCTGGCTTTCCTGCGCTTTTGGTGGGTTCCAATTGGCACGAATTGTTTTTTGAATCGATGACATATAGGTCTTGAAATTCACTTTTTCCTGCTGTCTCAAAATGGACTCACAGACAGAAAGCGTCTCGTGCAGGGCTTCTTTCTTATGACCTTCGCTCCAGAGCCTGGCACTTTTTTCTTTTCCTTCCTTGGCTTTAGGCAGATTATCGGGACCGCTTTCTTTGAGCGCAATTTTAAGTGCATCGTTGTTAGCCGACTCAGCTTCAGCTTCTTTGCCAGCTTCAAGATTAATCAAGGCAATATTAGCAAGAAAACGAGCCTCTTCGCTTGCATAATCTTCTTTCTTTTCGTCAAGACGGCTAGAATAAAGACTCAAAGCCTCTGCAAACAATTTCTTTTTCAAAAACACAGTTGCCAGGTCGTCGAGTTTTTCTCTAAACTTCTGCCTGTATTCGATGCTCAAGTCGTCGGATCGTTTTTGACTAATAGAATTGAAAGTCTGCTCGGCACCCTTAAAATTCTCTTCGCAAGCCATATCTTTGGCTTTTGAAATTGTAGTAAAAATATCGCTACTTTCTTCATCTGCCAGAACAGCGCCCACAGAAATTCCCATGGCTAGACTGAAAGCAAAACTCAAAAGTCGCCACGAAATCGATTTGTGCACCATATTTAGTATTACTCCCGTGGCAATGACTTTGGGCTCAAAGTAGATACATTTAAAACTTCTTGGTAAATATCCTGCAAGAGGGACTGGTTAAACTTTCTTCTTTATGGAATTATGGGGACATCATGATAGTCAAGCGTCCGGCATTAACACGCGCGTTAGCCTTACTGGCTCTTTTTTCTGTTGCGCTTACATCGACAGTCTCGCTAGCCCTTGAGTGCCAGGCAACCGCTGGATCAACTAAAAAGTCAAAGCGCAAACACAGACATTCGCACACAAATATGAGCCTGGTTCCTCCTCCGCCTCCCACCATCGCCATTCCCGAGGGAATGTTGCTTGCCGTGCCGCCTCCACCAATACTTTCGGCAGGCTTTAGCCCTACCCAAGCTGCTTTCAACCCTTATCAAAGCGCAATGCCAGGGCAACAATCGGCTCACAGATGCGGTCATTGCGGATTTAGCGACTCGACCTATCTAGCGCCCACAATGCCTAATTCATCACCTTTTTACCGTCCGTTTCCGCGCCGTACTTTCTATAACGCAGACTCCATGACCACTATGAACGTATCGCGATCGCGCAAAACCCGCAGCGAGCGCCTCACTAAGCGTTTCAAGAAACGCAAATGTATTTTCGCCAATAGATAATCTGCATTAATGGGTATAACTTTTTTATAGACCCAGGTCGGTTAGCACCAGGCCTCTATTTATCGCATTAAAGGCGTCCCCATGTCAGCTGAACAACCCGCTCCAAAAGAAGTCCAGCCTACTGGAGACGATCCCGGTCTCAATCAAACCGAACCACAATACAATTCATTCAGCCTGCAACTAGCCAGCGCTGCCAAAGACTACAGAAACTCAGCTCTCCCTCGTCTTGCCAGCACGACTGCAACAGGCCCTGATGGATTTGCCATAGTCAATGCGACTCAAGCTGCCGAAGGCAAAACAAACCTTGAACCCTGGGCTCCAATAGTCCAGAAGACCGATCGCATTCGAGACCAGAATGCAATTGACGAAATCGCGGCCCTCATTAAGAAAAATCCAGACCTGCTGCCCGATTTCACTTTTAATGCAGACGGCAGCGCCACCTACAAAGTTCAAGAAGGCATGACCTGGTCTCGCCTTGCAATTCGTGCACTTCGCTTTCAGGCAGGTCCTGGAAGAGAAGAAAATTTCACCCCTGCACAACGAGAAGCTGCTCAAAAAGCCATTCTTGATTACAACGGCTTGACTGGAGATTCTTTGCGCATTGGGCAGGTGTTAAAAATTCCGCCAGAGTTTATAGCGCGCTCTACACCTTCTCAACTTCGCGAAGTGGCTTTCAAAGGCGATAAAAACGTAATCATACAATCAGCAAATGCGTCAGCCGATTTTACTCAAAATATTGCCGAACTTTATTCAAAGCTTCCACCCGCAATGCGCAATTTGCTCCAAGGTCAAACACGCATCGTTGTGGCTGGCGACATACGCGATTATGACCCAGCAATGTTTACCGAGCGCCCCTTAGCCCACCCGCCAAATATGACTTTCGCCAATGTCTATGGTATTCACATTGCCCGGCCGGATTCATTTCGTTCAGACGTTCTCATTCCAGAGTGGTATCGAAATCCAGAGGGCAAAGTCGAGAGGAACCAATACTACAAATACGCATTCAACCACGAAATCGGTCACGCCCTAGATAGGGTTCTTGCGCCAGGAAACTTTTCAAAAACAGAGCAGTTCATTAATGCTTATCAAGCCGATTTCAACCGCATGACGCCAGAACAACGTAAACATTACCCTTATTTTACCGAAGGTTATGACCCGAAGGCTTCACGTTCGCTAATAGGCTATATGAATCAGGCCCGCCCCGCTGAATTGTTTGCCGAACTCAACGCAGAAATACTTAATACCAGTTTGCTAAACAACCTCCCTGAACGCCAACAATTTATCAACTCTTTTAGAAGCAGTTTCGAGCATATGGTTAAAATTCAAGCCGGTCGAAACATGATTTCAGACAATCAATTTTTGACTATGGCCCAAAATGGTTTCATGACTCCTCGTTTAATTGCAGAGTTGCAAATCATAACTGGAAAAAAAGCTATCGCAGACCAAATGCGAGCTGCTGCTGGTATCAAATGATCTAATTTTCGCCAGTTGGTGGCATGTCGGTAAACTCTTCGACCAAAATCAACTTGTCGCCTTTGATTGCAACACCAACACCCACACTTGTGTGCGCAGGATACAAAATGTTGTAGCGATGATTCCTAGGTCCCTCAGGCTCGGACATAAAGTCTTTTTCTAAGTTGATAACTTTCTGCGCGTCTTCGATTTCGCCCTGCTGATACGCGATATTCTCGTATACACCAATTCCAATATTCATTTTGGCTGCGCGTGCTTGAGCGTCTAGACCGTCTTTGTTTGTGTGCGAGAAAAAGTTTCTTTTCATCATGTCCTTAGCATGAGCCTTTGCCATCGCGCTAAGACGCGGACTGAATTTAAGTGGCGGTTGATTGAATTTGGCACGATCGTTGTTAACCAGCTCAAATAGCTGTTTTTCTGCGGCTTGCTCGCGCTCGTTAATTGCCGGGTCCGAAGCGTCATCAGTATTTTTGTTTTTGGATTTTTTGTTGCGCGGCTCGATTCGAGATTGTGCTTCTTGAGATGGCCCTGGAGCAAAAGTGGGCTCGGACTCATCGAACGGACCTTCGTCCTGTGAAAAACAAACACTTGAAACACTAGCGAAATTTATCGCTAGAAACGCCGCCGTTAAAATTTTTGTTTTAGTCTGCATCATCTAAGTTAATACCAATTGAAGGTTGATTCGAAACGATTGACGATGAGGATGGAGGAAAGTTGCGAAGTGTGAAAGAGGCAATTTACAATATCAGCTACAAATAAGAAAGAAAGTCTTCCGACGCAATTACGTTGAATTCAAATAATTATTGATCTGACTTATCCCGGAGGATCTATGCCACTTAATCCTGATGAAATCTTGGATTTAAAACTTGGCTTGCAGAGTCAAAGCGATTCGAATGCATTCGAACAAGCAAACATCGATTCTGTCTTAATCTGAGCCAGAAAAAGTCGCAGACTGAAAACCGCTCGCCTAAACCAACAAACTTCGAAACCACTTCGTTTCCATATGCTCAAACGATACTTGAAAATTCCTGCTTGCGAATGGCTGACAGTGAATTAGGTAACGGCGTGTGTATTATCTGATTGTTGGCATAACAAAATCAGGACAATGTCAAATTGTCCTCTAGCTCAATTGGTATTTTCATGCTTACTAAGTTATTACGTGTATTTCTAACACTATGGATATTCGCACCGCTTGCTATTGTACTGACACTATCATTAGACTCTAAATCCCTAGCGGCTAGTAATAGAGCCCAAATCTGGATGATGACGTCGGCAGTTTTCGCCTGGTGCTCATTTTCGCTAATTCTACTTGCCGCATGCAAATACTTTGGACTTGTTCGATTTCGAGCTCCAAAACTGGCGATACTGAGATGCTGTTATTTTATCGGCTTTGCGACAACGCTTGCGCTTGTAGAAGAAATTTGCACGCAATTCATGACCAATCATGCTCCTTTTTTTGGCGTTGCTATTGGAAAAGCCTTTATCACACCCTCCATCTGTTACTGGGATACAGTCTTACATCACAGTGTTATCATTTTCGTCCCAATGTTCACCGTATGCGCCATTCTTGCCGAAAAATGGCAATTTTCACCAAAAGAGATTTTCTATTTGATAGGAGGCACTGGCTTGGCTGCCGAGATGACAATGAACCCAGCCAGTCTCTTTATGGGATTTTGGATACTTGTCTATGGTTTCATGGTTTTGGTCCCAGCCCTTTGGCTATATCGAGATAGGCGGTTGGCTAAGCGACATTGGTGGCATTACCCGTCAGCAGTCCTATTAATGCTATTTGCTGGAGCGATTGCTTCTTTCACAATTCATGCAATTTATCCTCAACATCCAGACAATCATTTTACTGTTAACCGAGTGACGTTTTTTGCAATCCCTCCCTGTTACAAAAAACGTCACCATCTCTGCTCAAACTTGTTGAAATTTACTCCTTTAGAGTACTCAAATCAGACCGACTCTATCTAGAGATAGACTCAGTCCTAAGTGCATTTCTTAGCGGAACTCTTACATCTTGCAAAATCATCTTCCTGTCTAGCTCATTTGCCTTATTAGTTTGCTCCTGAGTACGAACAAATATATCTTCACCTGGCCGAGCTACGGTGTAACCACCTGTGGTACCAATAGAAAATCTAGTTCCGTCCTTTAACTTGAAAATCATTGCACCGTCTTCAGCATGTCCTCTAGTTACTTCGATTCCGCCCTTTTTCATTACATCAACAAAACCTTTGTACACCGAACTGTTCGGATCCATACCATAGAGCTCTTTAGCCAGAGTAAATGGATCCTGCATGGGATTACCCAGTTTGCCCATTAAACTGTCGATGCCGCTCCGTGTTTGTGGATCGAGTCTCATTTGCTCTAATAACTTATTTAGACCACTACTGGCCAACTGATCTCCCATCGGATCGCTCTTCGGGACAATGCCTTTACCATCAGATCCAGGACTGGTCAGTTGGCTGACTTCCACAGACTGATCAGCACCAGGAAATGATGCTTGTGCGACTTCGTAACCATTTTCAACACCTGCCATTACCTTATCCCCCTCGGAAATTTTGCGTTCTCGCCCAGCCCAAATATAGCGAACGATAATCAGTTCCCGAAACCGGAAAACACCACTGCAGACCACAGAGACAGGTGGGGTTATTCCCAATCAAACTGGATTTGAAAAGGTTAAATGACTTACTCTAGCAACCTAAGATCTAGGCCGTTACCTCTACAGCATCAGATGCCCAGGTAATGAGCGGCACTTCAAACGAAGATACCAGGTCTTCGTGCTGAGGCAGTACTCTTACTGAGAATCCGTGGCGTCCGCTCTTGAAGTAGCGAATGGTGCCAGAGTAAGTAACAGGATCTTTGTCACCACTTGCAGGTAGCATTGGAATCGCTTCGCCTTCGCGGATGATACCGTACTGGTCGACTGGACCATGATAGATCTGGACGGAGACTTCGTCTGAGTGGAGTCCACCAAGACGAATGGTCGCTTTTATCTTCATGTCTTCGCCAACTTTAATGGTATCGCGGTTGGTGCTTTCTACATTTAGGATTTGCACGCCGTTCCATTTGCGAGCGATTTTATCTTTCCACTCGGCCATTTCTTTTGCTTTTTTGGCACCGTCTGCAATGAACAAGCCATAGCGCTCCATCGCAGGCAAATACATGCGCAGAGTGTAGTCTTTGAGCATGCGGTTGACTGAAAATTCAGGACAGAGCTTGATCATTGAATGCTTCATGCTATCGAGCCATTTGCGTGGCATGCCGAAGCGATCGCGATCATAGAATGCAGGAACAATTTCTTTTTCCAACAATTCATATAATTCGTTCGATTCAATGCTGTCTTGATAGTCGAGGTCGGCGTACTCTTCGCCTTTACCAATCGACCAACCAACGTTTGGCTCGAACGCTTCGTCCCACCATCCATCGAGAATACTGCAGTTGAGTACACCGTTGAAGATTGCCTTCATGCCTGAGGTTCCGCAAGCTTCAAGCGGACGGCGAGGGGTGTTCAACCAGACGTCAGCGCCTGATACCATCATGCGACCGACGTTGATTTCATAGTCTTCGATGAAGACGAAACGACGACGAATTTCTTCATCGCGTCTAGAGAATTGGATCAATTGCTTAATCAGTTCTTTCGCTGGTTTGTCCTCAGGGTGAGCTTTGCCAGCCATGATGATTTGCACTGGACGCTCTTTGTTGCACAAAATGCGAGCGAAGCGCTCAGGGTCTTCGAGCAATAAAGTACCGCGTTTGTATGTTGCAAAACGTCTGGCGAAGCCGAGAGTTAGGATACGTGGATCCAAAATTTGGTTTGCTTGCTCGATGTCGGAGAAGGTGGCACCCTTCTGTTCGAGCTGTTTGATAACGCGTTTGCGGCAGAAGTTGACCAGCCTTTGACGACGGCGCTCATGCACACGCCACAGCTCTTCATCTGGAATTTGAGCGATTCGGCTCCAGATATCGGACGATGAAATTTCGTCTGTCCAGCCGGGTCCAAGGTATCTATTATAAAGTTCGGACATTTCTTCTGAAATCCACGACGCAGCGTGGATGCCGTTTGTCACGTGGCTGATTGGCACTTCGTGCTCTGGAACATTTGGATAAATGTCGGTGAACAACTTACGGCTCACCACACCGTGCAATTTGCTCACAGCATTGATTCGCGATGAAAGCTTGATTGCAAGTGTCGCCATTGAGAACAATTCGGTATTGTCTTGAGGATTGGAGCGACCAAGACCCATAAAGTCTTCGCGCGAGATGCCCACAGATTCCCAATATGAGCGGAAATATTTTTCGACCAATTGTGGATCGAATTTGTCGATACCGGCAGGAACTGGAGTGTGAGTGGTGAAAATTTGTCCAGCTTTTGCTGCTTCAAGCGCTTCCCAAAAGGTTAGCTTCTTCTCTTGCATCATCATTCGAATGCGCTCAAGACCAAGAAACGCTGAGTGACCTTCGTTCAAATGGCAAACAGTAGGCTCGATTCCAACAGCTTTGAGAGCGCGCAAACCGCCAACACCAAGGAAGATTTCTTGCTTGATTCTGATATCGCGATCGGCATGATACAAGGCATCTGTGATGTCCTGGTCTTCTTGAGCGTTTGGAGGAGTGTTAGTGTCGAGCAGATAAAGCGCAACACGACCAACCTGTGCCTTCCAGATACGAGCATAAACATCGCGACCAGGTAACTCAACCGAGATGGTGACAGGGTTTCCGTCTTTGTCTCGCACCGGCAAAATAGACAGGTTATAGAAATCGTTTATTGGATAACGCTCTTGCTGCCAGCCATCTGGAGTCAGATACTGTCTGAAATATCCTTGCTGATACACAAGCCCAACGCCCACAAGATTGACACCAAGCTCGGAAGCAGACTTAACGTGGTCGCCTGACAAAATTCCAAGACCGCCCGAATAAATCGGAAGCGCTTCGCTCAAGCCAAACTCGGCAGAAAAATAAGCGACAGTGCCTGGGTTGGTTTTTCCAGCCTCTTTGAGCGCTTTCTTGTACCAGTGATTCTGGTCAAGCATATAGCTTTGATAGTTTTCGCAAATTCTATTGAGGTGAGCGAGGAAACTATCGTCGGAAGCAGCCTCAGCCAATTTTTCCTGACTTATCATGCCGAGCATCAAAACTGGATTGTGTCCTGCCTTTTCCCACAAATCCTTATCGAGCCTCTGGAACAGGCTGACCGTCTCATGGTCCCAGCTCCAACGCAGGTTGTATGCCAACTCTTTCAAACACTCAAGCTCAGGCGGAAGAAAGGGGATGACTTCAATAGTTTTAATTGGTTTCAATTTGCAAGCTTCCTTTAGAATGTCAACAAACCACCCGCGCCGCCTTATCAAGAAGATAGACTAGCTCAGGAGGTAATCCACTTATGGTAGCACTAATAGCTGGAACCAAAGCACCCGATTTTTCACTGCCAGCCTTGAACGGCGACAGAATAAGCTTGTCGGGAAGCTTAAAACTTGGGTTGCCCGTAGTACTTGCCTTCTTTAAGGTTAGCTGCCCGGTCTGCCAGTTTACGTTTCCATATCTTGAGCGATTGCATCGCGCCAACTCGAATATGCCTATTTTTGGCATTTCTCAAGATGACGTCGACGCCACAAAGGCTTTTTGCAAAATGTACGGCGTAACATTTCCAGTCTTGTTGGACCAAGCCTTGCGCGCCACAGTTGATTACGATTTGACCAATGTCCCGACCACTTTCTTAATTGGGCGCAAAAAAGACGAAGCCTATATCGAACAGACAATCGTTGGCTTCGACAAAGCAGGTTTTGAAGACTTGAATTCATCACTGCAGCTGTTTACAAGCAGTCCGCGCCTGAAACAAACATTATTCACAATAGCCGATGAAGTGCCCGAACTTCGCCCCGGCTGAGGAAGCAAACGCCCACACGCTTAGGTTAAGCGAAAAGGAAAAATAAATGAGCAATCAAGCGATATCGAACGTTAATAACGGTGCGCGCCTCGTCGCACTTTCCCTGCTTTCTGGGGGAGCAGCGATGGTTACATTCGTCGCTATTACTCTGGTAAAAGCTGCAAAGGCAGAAGGTGTTGCTGTAGCCGAAGCAGCTTTTCGAAACGGTCCAGCCTTCATCAATTTTTCTTATATCGCGCTTGGTGCGGCAGCAGTTTTGCTGATTACCGAAGTTATTGATTACATGTCGCACAGCAAGGAGGCTTCTAAGGGCTTTTTAAAGAAATCACTTTTGGTACGTTATATCTCTAGCCTGGTTTGCGCAGCTTTGATGATTGTTTTTGCGACTGTATTTGCGATGCCCATGGGTAAACTGATGCCCGAGATTCGCACCAATGAAGCGGCACACGAACAGTTTGATAAACTGCACGAAGGATCGCGCATCGTATTTGGTATCGGAATCCTGTTTGGATTTATTTCTCTTGTGATACCAAACTCGATGCCGGTACGAAAATCTGACGATTAGCACACGAAAGTAAACTAGTAAAAATTTCTTATTTCATGCAGACCGGAAAAAGTTATTTCAATTCCGTCCTTCGATGCAGTGTATCTATTCTGAACCATTGGCGATACCACAAAATTTCGACCTCGGCTATAATTCTCTCGAAATGCCTTCAAATTTCTTGTCTCAAAATTTTTGATATTCCACTTACACTCAATCGCATCCACTCCCTGACGACCTTGAGGAATAACGAAGTCTATTTCTCTCTGCTGCTTGTCGCGCCAAAATTGTATTTTCAAAATTTTGGAAATACTCAGTAGCGTATCTAGAACTAGGTGTTCCCAGAGATTTCCGCAATCCTCTGCTCTTAAGTCACTCCAGCCCCTAGCGAAAGCAACAAAACCTGTATCAAATCCATAGATTTTTGGCTGCGACAATATTTCCCTTCTTCCTCCAGCGGCATAAGGACGGAGAATGTGTATAGCTTGCGAAATCTCAAGCACGTCTATGTAATTCATAACGGTAGGACGACTGAGAGCAGTATGTTTGCTTAACGTGCTAATTTCTACAAGTCCGCCACTATTTCTTAAAAGCGTCTCGAACAATTTTAAGAATGCTGACCGTTTCTCAACCTTGAATAATTCTTGAACATCTCGTGAATAAAACGAATCCAACCATTCAGCATAGAATTCTAAATCATGCTCGAGAGCCAGTAAAACTGAAGGCAATCCGCCTCTGAGCAATCTACTTTGAAGATCTTCTGTTCCAAATATAGTCAACTCTTCGAACAGAACCGGAGTTAATCGAATCAATCTCTTTCTTCCAGTCAAACTATCTTTGAATTTTTCCGTAGCAGCTAATGTTGAAGAGCCTGTAGCTAGAACTTTCAAACTTCTGAATTCATCTGCAGCAATTTTTAGAACTTGACTCGGGTTAGATAGGCGATGAATTTCATCGAATATTACTGTGTCTGCTTTCAGATTCGAATAAAAACTCTCAGGCTCTTCCAAGAGGCGAACGGAACTTGGAAGGTCACAGTTGATGTACACTGCGCCGTCAAATTCACGGGATAAAGTAGTCTTTCCAACCCGTCTAACACCTGCAAGCCAACAAATTGGGACTTTTTCCCAGGTGTTTTCAATTTTTCGTTTCCACAACTGGCGACTAATCATAAAGTCTATTTTACATTTAGACGTCCAAATGTCAAATGAACTTTACAGTTGGTCAAGAGATCAATATCAGCTAAACAGCTAACTCATGCTAAACTATTCTCGAAATCGAGACAGGAGCACGCTATGACCACGATTACTGCCCGAGAAGAAATCTTGAAATTAGAAGAACGTCTTCGCGAAGCGGAGTTGGGACCTGATCCTAGCTTCTTTCAAGAATATCTCGATGATAAGGCAGTTATGGTTTCTGGTGGCGAAGCGACATTCACCAAAAATAAAGTCGTCGAGGCGCACCAACCAGGCGCGGCTCCAAAGTTTCTCAACGTGACTATGTCTGACATGCAAATCATCGACCACGAATACGGCGCGGTAGTAACCTGCAAAGGCTCATACGAAACAGCGATGGGTACTCACAATTTGAAGTTCATGCGAGTGTGGGTAAGAAAGCCAGAAGGCTGGAGAATTG
>CAZFKB010000056.1:16796-21621 GCA_964519785.1 uncultured Candidatus Obscuribacterales bacterium
GTACCGTGAAAAGTTCCGTTCTTTTTTATCACCAGACGAGATCGCAGAGTAATGTTTTTACGCTCTGTGCCGGAAGGGAAATCTAAAAGCGATTTACCATCTAGCGATTCTACCGACTTTATCACAAGGTTATCGAACTCTGCATTTCCTGATGAAGACTCGATCTTCACGTCTTTGATTTTACGACCATCTTCAACACTAAAACTAAAAGTCGCACCCATGCTTTTGGGAAACTCGATATTCTTTTTGAAATTAGTCTTGAGAAAAAGCTGTCCAATTCTCACGGCTCCGCCACCTTTGAGGTTTATGCAAAACCTTGACCAGACTTCTTTTATAACCTTATTGCGCCAGCGATCCCAGATGATTGAATAATTGCCAAAGCCTTCTTTGACTCCAACTGCCTGCTCGATACTCCCCTTGAGGTCGGGGACCGGGACTTCTTCTACGTCCGCAGCATGCGCGGTGCTGAATGCCATTAACGCCAGTGCCAAAAACGGCTTGAAGAATTTTTTGCTGATTATCACCTTGGCTATTCTCCGCAGATTTTGCGGAGATTATACCGATTTTGCGGAGATAAAATGGCAAATTTAATTAGGACTATGGATTCTCGCCATCTAGAATGGAAATAAATTTAGTAAGGACGAGATAAACAAACATGTTTATTTTCGACGCTACAACTATAGCCATTCTGTTGCCGTCGACGATATTGTGGGCTTTGATAATCACCGTTAATACCCACAAAAAAGTCAGCTACAGTCTGTCTCACCACATAAATTTCCCAGATCTTCTTCAACGACGGAAGACCAAAAACATATTGGGGCTTATTCAACCCACTCAAAATGTCCAAGTTCAAATGAGAATTTACGGGCTTTGCGTAACTTTGAGCGGAATTCTTTATTGTGCTCTCAACTTTCTAAATCCGCTAAAAATACCATTCGGCTTTGCCACTGACACTTTCATTCTTACGCTTCTTTCTTTAGTCGGACACTTGGCAGTTAGCATACTAATCACGCTTCTATTATTTTACGCATTGCAGATTGAGTTCAGCAAACGCTTTCTGCGAAATTCAAATTTAGAACTATCAAAACTCGAACACATATTTTTCTTTTGCATCATTGCACTCTATTTTGTGCCAATTTTCGAGGCCTTATTGGCTTCAATCGGTTTTTCTTCGCTTCCCTTTTGGCTTGCCAAAGATATTTTTCGTGTGGCTGTAGCACTTTCCAGTTTTCCTCTCTCAATGTGGGGAATGGTAATTGCCTTCAAACCTATTTTTTGGGGACGAGAATTTAAAGGAATAAAGAGTGATCAAATCTTGTCACACGTCGAATTTTTAAAAGACAAGAACTTTGACCAAACAAAATTAGTATACAAATCCGATGATGAGATCAACTGTATTATTCAAATCGCCAAACAGTTAGTAGCGTACGACAAAGCCGAGATCGCATCGGAGTCTCTTTTGCATCGATACCTAATTGAGTCGGAAGCCCAAGCTTAAATTACTTAGATGCAGCCAGCTCCAACTCTTTTATCTCCAGCTTCTTCATTGTAAGAACAGCTTCCATAGCCTTTTCTCCCCGAGCTGGGTTTTTCATGATTTCATCCATCATTTTGGGAACAATCTGCCATGCAACGCCGAACTTATCTTTCAGCCAACCACATTGTTGAATCTCGCCGTCTTTTGAAAGAGCATTCCAGAGCTTGTCTATTTCGGCTTGATTGCTGCAACACGCAGCAAGCGAAAGCCCCTCACCAAAAGTAAATGCGTGGGGACCGCCACTGTCCATGGCAACAAAGCCTTGACCGTTGAGCTTGAAGGCTGAGTGCATTACTTGCCCTTTTTGATCGCCCTCTTCATAGCGATGCATGAATTCGATTTCCGAGTCATCGAAAATCGAAGTGTAGAGCCTTAGCGCTTCTTCGCATCTTCCAACTTGCTCACCGCAAAACATTAGGCAAGGTCTAATCGGCTTGGCTTCATCATGACTGAACAACTGCCACGACACTCCATACTTGTCTTGCACCCAAGCATATTTTTCGGCAAAGAAATACTTGTCTAACGGCATCAGCTCAGAACCGCCTACCATCAGCTTCTCGTGCAGTGCCACCACTTTGTCAGGATCGTCTAATGTGACAAAGAGAGAAATGCTAGGATTGATTTTAAAATGCGGTCCACCATTGAGACCCATGATTTCGAAGCCATCGAGCTCGAATAACACGGTCATGACTGAATCTTTTGGACGACCTGATGCTTTTGAGCTGTGCTCTCCGTAACGGGCGATGGTGCCTATTTGGGAATTGGGAAAAATGGAGCAATAGAAATTTGCAGCTTCTTCAGCCTGATTATCGAACCACAAGCACGGCCTGATCTTATCCATTTTCAACCCCTTGAGATAGATTCCGAAAAATTTTAGTCCAGTCTAGCACTCTTTACTGGCGCAAAGTGTCCGGGGAGGAGGCTTCATCGTCTACAATTCCGTCGTCGATAATACGGACAGGATCGTCTTTCAGTAGAAATCTCCAGCGAATTTCAAATGGGTGTTCGACGAGCAATTGCTCTTCTGCTTTGGTTTTATGCACTTCAGACCACCATCCCATGTCGCCATGTCGTTGAGATCCAGCTTTGACCCATTCGGTCCATTGCTCTGGCTCTGCATCTTTTAGCGGGGGATAGTGAAATATTTCAAGCGGGCTCGCTTCTTTTTTCTCGCCCGGAAATTCGACTTCTATACCAAATGATTTAAGGCCTTTCATATCATCGACATCAACAGGATTAGTGAACTGCCACATCTTATAACCGTCTCGCTCAGTGAAGCGCGACGGAACCAAACTGCCCGAGCTGCAACCTTCTGGAAAGAAGTCGGTGGTATGCAATAAATCGCCATGATGCTGGTCGGTCAGTGGATGGGGCAATTTACGATGATGTGAAACTCGCACCTGGACCTGACGCTGAGGCCATTTCTTTGAAGGTGTATGGAGCACATAGTCTTTGTAGCTGCCTGTTTTTACAGGAACATACTTGGGCTGTTCTTTGGGATGCTCGGCTGCATGGCTTGCAAATCCTGCTAATTCAAAAAGAGAAGAGGAAGCGACAATCAGAGCCATTGCCTTAAATTTTCGATTCATTTTGATCCAACTCAGCCTGCTAGGAATTTGCTTCTTGTTCGTGCACAATTCCATATTAAATCAATTTTGGGCTCATCTTCACGTTCATTTTCAAAAACATTGTCCATTAATACTTCACGCCAGATGACATCTTCGTCTGTAAAGACTTTAGCTTTGATTTTGCCGCGCACATAACCGTCGTGGTCCATAAGCATGTAAGCATCGGCGCTCAAATCACCGCCTACACGCAGAACTCCGTCGTTGTAGTGCCCGAGAACAATGAGATCGGCTTCGACATTACCTAGTACCAATACTGGTGCCCCAGCTTTGACCAGATTGTTTAACTTCAGATTGCCTTTGACGAATAAAAGTGGACCAAAAGACAAAGTCTCATTAAAAATGTCGCCATCCACGGTTAAATCACCCATACAGACGAGCCCCGAGAGGCGGCTTGCAGCCACCCAGGGCGCGTCAAAGTCCAGCTTTAGATCTCCTTTCAAGTGAGTTCCATGGGGCAAAACTAGAATTTTGTGCGCCCCGTAACGCAGAGCATGGGGGCGCACGAATTCGGCAAAGAATTCTGGATAAGACGATGATTCGGGGTCAAGAGGGATAGCGTCCTTAATGAATGTCTCTAAATCGGCAGAGATATCGCGCGTTAATACCAGTTCCCCAAGGGGGGTGGGGTCTGTTTGATGGATCGGGCTTACTAACATCTCTGACTCGTCCTTCCGTAACTCTCGATTTCTAGAACAGGAAATACAAAGGAAATTAGGACGACTTTCGAAGATAAAAACGCGCTAACTTGAAATTTTCTGCCTAGACATTCTTGAAAACCATTTTTTATGATCCTATTTATGACAAACGGAGCGACTACGACTCTGTCGCCTGCGCCTCAAAATGCAAAATCAGTCGAGCGCGGCAGTAAGGAACCTGAAAAAACTAAAAAGCTCGTTTTGAGCTTTGGCATCGCTGCAACCATTTTTCTTGCACTAAATGTGATACCACAAGTTCTACCACCCAAAGAATCACCTTTCAATAAATTCGATCACCCTTGCAAGGGCAGCGTTTGGTACCTTGTCGACGACATGCGCAAAACAGCCAATCAAAAGGCTGACTATGCGTTATTGGGTTCCTCGCTTATGGTGGCAGCAATTACTAATGCCGATTCAACCGGCGACAAGAAACAAGTAGACCTCACCACCTATCACAAAGCTACTTATTTAGACAAACTGCTGAATAAAGGCACGAATTCGGTAAATCTTGCCGTTGCAGGAGAAATGCCTTCCGACGCATTGCTCATTCTGAAGGCAAGCATAAACAAACTGAAACCAGGTTCTACCCTGATTTATGGTCTTGCCCCTCGTGATTTTATCGACCACGATTTTAAAAGTCCGACCGACTCTGAGGCGTATCAACTCTTACATCGTGTCGTACCGATGGAGCGCGAACTAAGCGACAAATACAATGTTTCAATCTGGGAGAAAATGAATTTCTGGATTGAAAAATCTTTGTTTTTAAGTGATAACGCAATTGACATTCAAATGAAAATGTCCAAATGGGGCGACACCGCAATTGATACCATATTTGGCAAACTGGATGATTCGCAATTCATGGTTGGCACTAGATTTTGGAACCGACAAAAACTGATTCCATCCTACAAAATGGTTGAACGAATTCCAAACGCCTTTATTCTAGAGCCCGAAGATTTTACAAAGCC
>CAZFKB010000057.1:0-21437 GCA_964519785.1 uncultured Candidatus Obscuribacterales bacterium
AGTGTGGTCCGAACATGTTTCTTCCCCCTTTTATTCCGGTTGACCCGGAAGGCAAAAGTGACTCCAAGAAAACAAAACAACGGTCATAAGCCAGATGTTTTGAGGGGTACACGAAACGCTTACTTTACACCAGAGTGTCGGGACGACCTTTAATACTGGGAGTTGGGCGTTGTGTTTGTCGCAGAATTCCTCCTGTTGATAACTAATTAACTTTGAGCAGTTTATTGTACAAAAACTAGTTTTTTTCACAATAAGTGCACACTTTTTTTTGCCCTCCTAGCTTCGTCTAGGTTTACAAAATTGGCTTGCAATCAAAATCTTCGCCCAGCGGAAATAAAAGACACAGCTACTTAAGCTATCTTAAAATTTCTGGGCCGATCCAGACAGCAACAAGTTTTTAGGGGTGTGAAAATCGCCCTGCAAGAAATGGACTGAGATACTCTTGACGCTGAGCTCTTTGAGCGGCAGTGAGATGGCGGAATCCTTTTACTTCGCCGACACAATTCCCACTTCCGCATCTACAAGTAAAAGAAAGGTCTAAATTAGTCTTCTCGCCTTGTTCGACCAAGTCCCAGTCTGAGGTGTTGTAATCGAAAGTGAGCTCTTCGCCTTCGCCAATAGCTTTGAGCACAAACAAGACCGCACTGCCATCTTCGAAACGCACGACACAATTGGGGTCGCAACTATGGTTGATGTAATCGTCAAACTCTCCAACTCCGTGGAGAAAAACATTTTCGTCTAATTGCAGACTCATGGCAGTCACATGCTCAAGGTCAGTTATATAGCCCGAACAAACACAAATCCGATGCCCTGCTTGCATGTCGCGTCTAGCAAAGACTCCAAGTCCCTTTCCGTCAACACTACAAACCTCTAAGCCTTCTGGGCAAATAATTGTCTGCAATTACTTTCTTTCTTCTCCAAATTTATGGGCCGTGATTATTATGCCCGAAATATTCATTTTGAAGATAAAAATTTAATCGCCCTTTGAAATACCTAGAATCTGACAGGACTCGTAAGCACTCGCACAGAATTGTCGAAGCTTTGCTCCAGATCTTGAATCAAGCGGGGAGAGCTTTGTACCCAAAATTGAGATCCGACAAGAATTACTTGATTTTTGGTTCCGCTCGTAAAGTGGAGCATCACTGGATCTTCGCCTCGGTGCGAAATCAGAACATCTTTCAAGCGATGCATAGTCGCATAAGAGAGTGGATTTTGCTGACCCGGAAAGAAAATATTGACCATCGAAACATCTGATATACGACGAGCGCTAGCCGCGGAAACGCTGAAGCCTTCGTCGTTCTTGCGAATTTTTCCTTTGATGAGCAAGAGCGACTGCGAAGTCAGAATGCCGTCTTCTAGCTCTTCAAGCGGTTTTCCGTAAAATACCACCTCGCACTTTCCTGTGAGATCTTCCATTTTGACGATAGCAATCATTTTGTTTTGCTTGGTCAATTTTTTCTCTACTGCATTTACAAGTCCGCCCACAATGACGCTCGTTCCATCGGATGCTTCAGGCAGATCTTTGATCGGGTGAGTAGTCATGTAACGCAAGCGGTTGGCTATGCGAGTCAAAGGGTGGCTCGTGACGTAGAACCCTACCAGTTCATGCTCCATCACTTGCATTTCACTCTCGCTGAATTCAGCAGGATCTCCTGAAAGTGGCTGGTTATCGAAATCCAGATCGGCTCCGCCCTTTTCAGCGGCAAAGCTAAATAGACTAATCTGGCCTGAAGCTTCTTGCGCTTGTTTGCGAGTAGCACGCTCGACCAGAGCGTCTATGTTGGCCAGTGCCTGCTTGCGCGACACACCAAGATTCACGCAAGCACCGCATTTTATCAAAGCTTCAAGTGCTCGCTTATTTACGACTCTTAAGTCAAGCCGCCCAATGAAGTCTTGTATTGATTTGAATTTGCCACCTTCTGTTCGTTTTTTGACAATTTCAAGAACAGCAGCCTCGCCGACATTTTTGATTCCAGCCATTCCAAAACGAATAGAACCGCCGTCGGCAGTGAAATCGAGACCAGAAATATTTACATCTGGAGCAAGGATAGGTATGTCCATTGCTTGACACTCGGCAATATAACCCTGGACTTTGTCTTGTTCGGAAGCTACCGAAGACAAAAGCGCGGTCATATACTCAACTGGATAATGCGTTTTCAAATACGCAGTCTGGTAAGTGACCATTGCATAGGCTTGCGAGTGAGACTTGTTGAAGCAATACTCGGCAAACTGAATCATGATATCGAAAAGTTTTTCTGAAATGGCGGCGCTGATCCCGTTTTTGGCGCAACCGTCCATGAACCGTCCGCGGTGCGTTTCCATTTCTTCAGGCTTTTTCTTACCCATAGCTCGACGAAGCAAGTCCGCTTCTCCAAGGCTGTAGCCACCAAGCTTTTGAGCGATTTGCATAATCTGCTCTTGATAGACTATCTGCCCATACGTATCTTTCAGAATCGACTCAAGCATAGGCGTTTCGTATTTGATAGCCATTTTGCCATGTTTACAGTCGATGAATTTTTCAATCATGCCCGAGTCGAGCGGACCTGGTCGGTACAAAGCAATTAGCGCCGATATGTCTTCCAGGTTAGATGGCTTCATGTCGCGTGCCACCTGTCGCATACCGCCAGATGTTTCAAGCTGGAATATGCCTGCCAGGTCGCCGTTGCTAATAGTAGTGAAGACCTTTTCGTCGTCGAGCGGGAGTTTGTCCGGGTCAATTTTTATGCCCCGCGTTTCTTCGATGATTGAAATCGCTTTTGCAATCATGGTCAAGTTGCGCAGACCAAGAAAGTCCATCTTCACGAGACCCGCATAAGCGATGTCTTCCATGTAAAACTGAGTGATGATTGTTCCGTCGTTATTTCTTTGCACCGGAACTATTTCATCGAGCGGAACATCTGAGATGACCACCCCAGCTGCGTGCATGCCGAAAGTTCTGTTGGTACCCTCAAGCTTGATGGCGATGTCTATGACTTGTTTTGCTTCTTCATCGATACTGTAGATTTTTTTGAAATCAGGGTGATCTGTGATCATTTCTTTCAGTGGTGTAGTTTTACCACGCACCACAGGCACCATTTTTGCAAGCTTGGTCGACTCTGAAAATGGATATTCGAGAACTCGCGCCACATCTTTAAGAACGGCTTTCGAAGTCATTCTGTTGAAAGTGATGATTTGAGCGACACGATCGATACCATATTTTTCTTGAACATATTTGATAATTTCATCGCGACGTTCGATGCAAAAGTCTGTATCGATATCGGGCATGGATGAGCGTTCCGGATTCAAGAATCGCTCGAAGAGCAAATTGTATTTAATTGGGTCTATATTGGTGATACCAAGGGCATAAGCAACTAGACTGCCCGCAGCAGAACCACGTCCCGGACCTACCGGAATGCCTTTATCGCGAGCAAACTGGATAAAGTCAGCAACAATCAAAAAGTATGCGCAGAAATTTTTGTCTTCCATCACTTTCAGTTCGGTGATGGCGCGCTGTTCATATTCTTTTGGTACGTCAGGATTTACTTTAGCTTTGATACCATCGAAAACTAGTTTGTTCAAATAGCTCTCTACTGTGTATCCTGGTGGCACCGGAAAATCGGGCAAGCGCGGATCGCCGCCAAGTTTGACAGGCTCCACTTTGTCTGCAATTTCAAGCGTGCTGAGAATTGATTCTTCAATATATTCATCGTCTAAATGGTCGCGAAAAAGCGCGGCCATTTCATCGCCATTTTTGATGTATTCCCAACCGGTAAATTTCATCCGGCTTTCATTAGTGACTACTTTACCCATTTGAATGCAAAGCAAGCAATCATGCGCTGCAGCGTCCGATTTATTGGTAAAGTGCGAATCGTTCGTGCAGACAAGTTTGATTCCAAGTTCGCGCGAGAGTTGAATGAGCATTTTATTGACCTTGCGGTCTTCTGGCATGCCGTGATCTTGAATTTCTAAATAATAGTGTTCGCCAAATTGCTCTTTGTACCAGGAAGCAACTAGCTTTGCTTCTTCATATCTATCAGCGAGCAAATGCTGACAAATTTCAGCTCCAAGACACCCCGAAAGGATCATCAGACCCTCTTTGTATTCGGCAAGCATGTCTTTGTTGATTCGCGGCTTGTAATAGTAGCCGTCGATATGCGCGCGCGAGTTGAGCTTGACCAGATTCTTGTAACCTTGCTTGTTTCGCACAAGCATAGTCAAGTGATACAGATTAGTCTTGGTCTTTTTGTCGGTTATGTCGCCATCGATAATGTAGGCTTCACAACCCAAAATAGGTTTGACACCACCGATTTCGTGACAGGTTTTAGATAATTCAACC
Organism: uncultured Candidatus Obscuribacterales bacterium; assembly: GCA_964519785.1. Taxonomy (GTDB): domain Bacteria; phylum Cyanobacteriota; class Vampirovibrionia; order Obscuribacterales; family Obscuribacteraceae; genus Aved-18. Next base: position 4,316 of record CAZFKB010000057.1, read on the forward strand.
GCACCATACATGACACCATGATCGGTAATAGCAACAGCCGGCATATTCTCGGCTTTGGCTTTTTTCACCAGATCTTTTATCACCGTAGCCCCGTCAAGGAGACTATATTCGGTGTGCAGGTGCAAAGGTACGTATGGGCGCGGGCTCATGCAAGTCACTACCTTATCTTATGGATAGTCCGGATACATCAATGATAGCGAACTTGAAGCCTTCCTTCACCAAGTCCGCCCATAATTAATTACGAACATTTGGCTAAAAAAGTTCAATCCAATAGATAAATTCTTGAAGGCCCGCTGCCTGAATCTAAGAGTTAGCTCAGCACAAGGTTCTTGGCGTGAGGATTGACCAGGTTTCTGCGCGTACGACGGCGAGAAACAGGGTGGCGATGCGATTCCTTCTTGGTCTGTTCAATTCCCATATCGATAAGACGAGACTGCAAAGCTTCTTCTCTTTCTACAACAGATATGGCCTGTCTAAACCACATTCTCAAACAAGCTCTTTCTTCTGCTGTCAGGCGAATATCGGAATCTTTCATTGACGCCACCCTTTTTATTTTTTTCAGTATAAAAACGTTTAAAAACGTGTGCCTGAGAGCAAAAAGCTCACACTTCGCAAGCACCCTATATTTCCATTCTAATGACAACAAATCCAAAGGCAATACTTGACAACACCCCTTGCGCATTAGCATTACTTAGTCTTGAGAATTTTGCCCAAAACGACAAAAATTCCAGGCAGCGCTAACAGCGGAAACCAAGTCTGGAAGAGAATCGGCAAGCCCGCGTAAAAAAACATCCAACCCCACTTGATACTACGGACAGTTCGATTCATTATCACTAATATTAGACCGAATAAAGAAAAGGACAGTCCCAGACAGGCTGATGAGCAGCTTCCCAGGTAAATGACTACCTGTGCCAGCTGCATTTTTTGACACAACAAACAACACATAAAATAAAGAATTGAATAAATCAATACAGCCAGAATCAAGGGCTGAACTGTTTTTTGGATCTTAAAATTGCGTTTTAAAAGAACAAATTGGAAATATTCTTTTTCAGGCGGAATGATTAAACCGTCCTCAGAAACGATTTTCGGTTGAAACCCTTCAAAGCGAAAACCGCACGCCATCGCGGTCGCAACCACCATTACATAAAGCGCTACCTCTTTCCACTCGGGAATAGAAAAGTCATGTCGCACCCCATATAAAGGAAGACCAATGAAAAGAACTGTCAGCAAGCCGAACAACAAAGCATTTCGTGCTTGCTGCATATTGGTCTATTTGACGCTGGCTTTACCCAGCGCGCGCAATGACAGTTGCACCAGCATTTCGACATCGGGCTCGTCTTTGAATTCGTTGTCTTTCTTGATTGAATCTAAAGCCATATTTATCTCTGTGGCTGTATAACCAAGACCTTCCAAAATCATTCGAGTTTCATCGAAGACCGCACGCAAATTATCTTTCACCACTGGCTGGCTCGATTTCATAGCATGAGGAGCGAACTCATCCATCTTCGATTTCAGTTCAAGCATGATTCGCTTAGCAAGCTTTGGCCCAACTCCTGGAGCCTGACTCATTACGCGGTCGTCCTGATTGACTATCGAATCGATGCAATGATTGATACCAAGCGTACCAATAATAGAAAGAGCAAGCTTAGGACCAACACCAGTAACGGTTTTCAATGTTTGAAAAAGCTGACGCTCATCTTGAGTTTCGAAACCAAAGATAGTTAGTTCGGTCTCACGTACAGCCAAAAATGTATGCACAATCACATCTTCGCCCACTTCGCCAATGGATGCCAGATTGCGCTGCGCCATCCATATTTCAAAACCGACCCCGCTTACATCGAGCAAAAGGCGGTCCACCGGCTGGGTGGAGAGTTCTTTATGGGCAATAGTTCCTTTTAAAAACGCGAACATAGCTTAAAGAATAAAGCTAATGACAGCTCGTGTCCAATCACTGCTCTGCTGGCATAATGATGCGACGTCTGAGCGCTTCTGACTCACCAGTGCGCCCCATACGCTCTAAGAGTAAAGCGTAATCATGAAAAAAGTGTTGGACGCACTCCTGATTTGCAAGGTCGAACTTGTCTGCAATTCTGAGCATCTCAGAGAATCGAGGCTCGACCACTTGAAACTTGCCATTTTCTAAAACCAAGGCAAAAGCAGCTTTATACACTTCTTGCATACGCACAAATTCGTCTAGTGCACGATTTTTAGGTAGCGCTGCCGGTACGATGAAAGACGCTTTCCTGCCTAGTTTTTCATTGGCTACAAGTTTCAAGTATTCATAAGCTGAACTGCCTGGCAATCCGGTGCCTTCAGAAACTTGCTCGCTTGGAACATTGAACTTTTCGTGACCGTTTGAAACCGATAGGTTCAGTGTGGGCATCGAGGATCGATGATGTACCTGCTCTTCGACAATTGACTCTATTTCATCCCACCTTACTGCTCTGCCATCGTATTTAATACCATTATTATCGATATAGAGCTTCACTTGCGACCAATCTAGCGGCTGCTCCTTTAAAAATTCGAGTTGATGCGACTCTCCTGTCTTTGGATCAATAAGAAAACGACACTTGCCTTCAAGCATTGAATCAAGAGTTTCAGATAAAAGGGTGTAGCGTCTTTGACTCAAATCGAGTTTTAAATGCTTAGAGCCAGCCTTAATCTCAATCAATGCAAGCCCGATTTCATTAACTGAATCAATTTCGTTCCAAGCCATTTCGACCGCTCTTTTTGTTGCCGGAAGATAAACGACTCCCCAATCATTTAGTACCAGACTACTAGCAAGCTCCATTTCTTCCAAAATTTCAAGCTTCCCCTGAGCCCCACCGGTATGACGCCTGGCTATTTCTAGCGCTTTGGCATTATTGCTTTCGCCCACCTTAAATAAAATGACGAGAAAAATAATTACAAAAGGAATCAAAAACAAAAACACTGGCACCATGAACAACAAAAGACACAAAATCAAAAGCCCAATTAGAACAGCTGGCTTTTTGGTAATTTCAGCAAGCTCTTTGTCTAAATCTATTTTGATATGTTTTTCTGTCATTTATAAAAATCGGGACGAGAGGATTCGAACCTCCGGCCTTCCGCACCCGAAACGGACACGCTACCAAGCTGCGCTACGTCCCGATAAAGACGTTTGCGATATCAAATTTTATCACAGGTCTTTGCGGGGCAAAAACGATTGTTACTCTGCCATTAAACTCATGTTTCCGCCCTCGTCTCGAGCCTGATGCATTGCAGCGCGGGCATGGCTTGTAAGTAATTTGCCTTCATCGTCCATATGATTTGCAAACTGACAAATGCCCACTGATACTGTCACTTTTTCTTGAGTATCCCCGGCATCGAATTCTTTGTCTTCAATAGACATGCGCAAGCGCTCAGCAACTTCGATTGCTCCGACCTGATTGGTTACAGTCAGAACCACCATATACTCGAAAGGACCTGTGCGTACTACGATATCGGTATCGCGCATTTGATCTTGAATATGAGCAGCCACTGAAGACACAAGCGTATCGGTATTTTTAACACCAAGTTTTTTAGAAACTTCGGCGTTATTATCAATCTCGAGAACGCAAACGCTCACTGGGACTTTATATCTGCGAGCCTGCTTAATTCCTATGCGCAAGAATTCGTTGAGAAAGCGAGTACTTTTAAGCTCTGTCAGCTGATCGGTAAGCTGTAAATCTTTTATTTGTTGCTCTTTTTGCTTAAGCTCCTCACGCAGAGACTTTTCGCGAAGAACAGCCTTTATTCTGGCAAGCAATTCGTTAGGCTGAACAGGCTTATACAGTAGGTCTTCAGCAGACATACGCTCATCCATATCGGTGGGAAGCGGCTCGTCCCTGGAAGCGAGAAAAATTATGGGAATATCCTTGGTCTTTTCTTCTTTGCGAACGCGCTGATACACGCCTTTTCCGCCCATCAGTGGCATGTTTAAATCTAAGATGATGCAATCAGGCGTTCGTACCTTGCAAGCAGCTATAGCTTTGAAGCCGTCATTGGCTGTATCCACCGAATAGCCGACTTCTCTAAGAGTTTCCGAGAGCAAAACTGTAACAGCTTGCTCGTCATCTACAACAAGGATTTTGTTTACGGATTTCACGTTTACCGAATCTAGAAAAATTCAATTTGATAATAACCCCTTGTAAGGATTTCAACAATCATTTGAAGCTTGCATGTCATTTATGACAGGGAATCGAACGTTTTCAAGAACCAGATTACAGACATCTGGCCCCGACAGAATTTCTTTCAACTGGTTTACCTCTTGTAAAACATCGCTCAAATCTCTTTGCTGCCAGACAGGGGCAAATTTGTCCATTCGAGCACTGCCTCGCTCGAATAATTTGAGTGCACCGGGTTTGTTACCGCGTTTCAGGTGATAGTATCCGACAGCAACCTGGATAATTCCTTGAATCGCTTCACGATCCGACTCTTTATAATTTTTCCAGAGCTCTTCCAAAGTTTCATGACAATCGAAATATTCCTGAGCATTGAACTGCAAAATTCCCTTTGCCAACAATTCCTTTTCGTGCTCAGATTTAATAGCCATAAATTCTAAATTATCTGTCGCTAGCTCAGTTTTGCAATTACGACAATTTGAGCCGTCTCAGGAATCATTTCCAGTTCAGCCTGAGCAAAAGAGACAACTTGCGAAGTGTTTAAAAGACCCATCAAGTTTATGATTTTTGCCCCCGCAAGCATCACCGCATCTGGTATCACTTTACCGGCATCGCCCCATTCGGCATTCTTTTCAAGTAAGCTTTCTACAACAGCCAGAGCGCCCGCTCGATTGGTTGCCTCAAATACCGCATTTTTGAACTGCAACCGGATCTGTCCTTTTTTGTCCATTACCACTATCGATTTGAGCGCACGTCTGAACAAACCAAAGACTTGAGCTTCGCTCCGATTGGCAGCATAAATCCTGAAACTATCACCATCCAGTTCCAACTTAATTTCCGATTCCTTTACTCGCAAGGTGGTTGCAGCCTGAGACATTTTTTCTTGATCAGTTGCGTCGTGCTTGCCTGTACCATCGTCTACTACGGCCTTGTTTGAACCGACTGCAATTGCACGCACAACATTGGTTCGAGGGTCAATTTCCACTTGAACTTCGATTGAATCCGGATCTGCACCCATTTGATTGACAGCTTCTATGGCATCGTGTCTTATGCGTAAAATATCTTCATTTGTCGGATTCACTATTTGCCGCTCAACCGTTTCTCTAATGAGAGCAAGAGCCACACCAATAGCTGAGATTACATCAGCATTCAATGCCAATTTGAAATTCAATCCCATCGTTTTCGCCAAGTGAGGCACGATTGCCGCGGCACCACCACCGCCACCAACTAAAGTGACAAGCTCGGGGTCGAGTTTGTGATCCTTGATCAGAGCTTTGACTACTGGGATACATTTACGAACTGATATATCAAGCAATTTGGTTGCAGCATCTTCTGGCGTTGTTTGCAAATTGTCGCTAAGGACTTTAAACCCGGCATCAATAGACGACTTTATTCCGCGAGCACAATCGTTTTCAGGCACTAATCCAAGCAAGTTTGACGCACAAGTAGGCGTAATACAATAATTGGTCTTGCTGTCTTTTGCATCAAGGCTCAAGTAATCATCAGGATCGCCGTCAATCGGCTTGATTAGTTTTACACTCAATTGTTCGGGTTTCAAATCTGGTGCAAAAGACGAATATTTGAGTCCAGCTATATGCGCGCTGCGCGGTCCGACATCGTGAATTTGATTATTTTTTATACGCGGCAAAGAACCACCGGCTATACCGACAGTTCGAACATCAAGAGTGCGCATATAAATCTGATGCCCACCGATTTCAGCCCCCCGAATCTTGGCCATACCGTTTGAAACGGCTGAGATATCGGTGCTTGTACCTCCGACTTCAAGAAAAACTCCATCCACGATGCGCAAAAACATCGTTGCGGCAGCAACCCCTGCGGCAGGCCCAGACAACAATGTCAGAATCGGACGCTTTCGCATGGTGTCGATATCCATCACCCCGCCATCTGAGCGCATAATCATAACAGGGGCTTTAATTCCAGCCTCTCGCACGCCCCGCTCGGTCATCTCAGCGCTTTCCATCATTTTTGGAAGCATTGCTGCATTTATTGCAGCAGTTCTAGTTCGAACCTTCAACCCATATAACTGGCTAACTTCAGAACCCGCGGTGGCAGGAATATTCAACTCGCGAACGAATTCGATCGCTTTCTTCTCATTACCTGGATCATCAACTGAAAAAGCCTCGGAAACTACAATTGCCTTCGCACCTTTTGATTTAAGTGTTTCCACCGCAGAAACAATTTGTTCTCGGGTTATTCCTTTTGCAGTATCAATAAAAACCGAATTAGTGACCAGGTATTTGTCTGGAGTAAGTTCGATCTTTTTTAACGTTGTAGAAGCCTTGATAAACGGAGTGTTCATGCCGGCTCCAAGCCCGATTATTCCAACCGGAACTACGTCTCCTTCGAGTAATGCATTAGTTGCTTGAGTGGTACTGTGCGCAATGAAGCCTACGTTTTCTGGCTCTAATCCAGCCTCCAGCAACAATTTTTGAAGCGACTGAATAATTCCAAGGGCAACGCCTTCTTTAGCGCTATGTGTAGTAGAAACTTTCACACGGCCAACAAGCGCGCCTTCGTTTGGATCAATGGCTACAGCGTGAGTAAAAGTTCCGCCAACGTCTATGCCAACTCGATATTGTCCTTTGTTTTTCATTTCACAAATCCAAAGAAGCAAGACAGAATCAGACCGGCAATAGCACAGGCCCAGGCATATGGAATCGTTTTCTTGAGCAGTGTGTGAGTGTCGGTGCCTAGATAAGTTGCAATCCAGATGTTATGAGTATTTGTCGGATCGCAAATTCCCTGCACTTGCCCCACAGACATCAGCATTCCCATGATTGCCTGCCCACCGAGTTGGGTTGAATTTTGGATAACTTTGAGCAGACCAGACCCCATTCCCCAGAGACTGAGCGGTCCGCGATAGAGCGCAAGCGGAGTCATCAATGTAAAACCAAGCACATACCAGAGTGGAGTAGTTGGTATTACCTGTGCCACCAGAGGCGCTATAGCTCCTGCCACTTTTGGATGGCTCACAGAAGCAATTAACATACCAATTCCAATCATCAAGACTATAGCGGGAATAACTGTTTGAGTGCCGTCGATTATGGCGCGGGTCAATTGATTAATAGAGTCTTTGCGCCAGGTAGCAAGCACACCAAATGTGATAGCAGCAAGAAAGGCGGGAATAATTTCCCATTTGAATGAAAGAACCAGTATCAAGGGTACAAGCGGAGTGAGCATCGCAATGGCCGGCAGCGCTTGTCCACCTTTAAAATGGCGCTTGACTGCATAAACCGCAAGGATAGCCATCAAAATACAAACCTGGTTGAAGGACTGAGCCAGTTCTAGAGTTTGATCGGCTCCTTGCACCTGAGCAACAGGTCGAAAATTTTCGTGCAAAAAATAAAGTGCACAAGCCGAAAGCAAGCTACCACCAATTAAATAAATCAGGTTGCGTGCCTTTTTCAGTTCGACAAACAAAAAAATCAAAACAGCCATACCGATTAGAAATGCAAATGGCACCACAAATTTTATTAGCTCTTCTTGAGCTACGGACAAAACATCTTTGTACAATTGCCAGTTGGCGAGGTTGAACATGCCACCAATACTGATGCCAAACAAAAACAAGCCGCCTGCTGTAGCAGAAGATATTCCTATCGATAACATTACAGGCAATACAATCGAGCCGACCATAATCACTGCACCAAGCCCGCCTAGGGTAGAAAACAACAAAGCAGTGACACCAGTCAAAACCAGTCCTAGTACATATGGATTATCACCTGAAAATTCAGCAACCCAACGTACTAAGGCTTTTGCGATGCCATATCTGTTCATTAGCTCAGCCAACACCGCACCAAATATAGTGGTGGTATATGCAGCATGCAGTTTTAGAGAACCTTTAGTAATTACATCGGTCAAAATTTCGTTTTGAGGAATTCCTCCGGCGATAGCAATCAGAATTGCCATCACAGGCAAGGCAAGCAAGGCCGAAATGCGACGCGTGTACATCAGCGCCGTCATTAATAAAAAAAGGAGGATAACTACTATAGGAACTAATTCGATCATTGACTCATGATCTCGCCTTATCGAGGCCAGTGTCAACATTTAATCTTGGACTACGTAGTTTTCCCATGGGCTAATTAGCCCCGACTAATTTAAATTGGAGACGTTAATACCCCTTGAAAACTTCCAGGCATGAATCAAATGCAAACAGGCACGCAATCTATAAATATGCAATCTGTCCAACTCGACTTCTGCGATATTGCCGAAGCCGAGGTTAAAGCCCATCTGGACATGACTAACCAGGCCTTCCATTCGGCACAACAGGCAATTAGTCCATATATATTGTCTCTGGAAATCCGCAAAGCCCGCGTCCAGCTTGAACAACTCCAGGCTCTGGGCCCTTCGATGAGCCCGTCTGAAATCGAGGGCTTCGACAATCTAAAAGGAATAATCGCAGAGGCTCAGGTCAAACTAGACGCTCAACGCCCCCAGTACACTCGTTGCCTGAAAAGCCTGCTCATTTTTGTTGGGACAGCTTCGCGCTACGCCAAAGTCGATAAAGATATCGCGCGACGAGGCGCAATTTTAAAAAACATCCTCAAACAAACCAGAGAAAGTCTCAAAATTATAGAAACAGGCTCGGACCGAGCTTTTATCAACGGCAGCCTGGACCAGCACCTCATACAGAAGCGCGGAACTATGCCTCTATTGGAAGAAGAGGAGCTTGAACTGACAAGAATGTTCCTGGAAGCAAGCATTTCCTGTATCGATGCCAAACAAGAAAAACGTCTCGAGCTGTTTGCGACTAACCCTGCCATTCAATCATTGCTGGCAAAACATAACGAAGGGGCAATTGCTGCTCATAGCTCGGCAATTTTATTTCTTGATTCAGGACGACCATTTTTTAGAATCGACGCCTGTTTCATTCCTAAAACTCGCCCAGGTCAATCGGTACAGGGAGCTTTAGAACACGCCGCTCGCACGCCTGAATTTATTGACTTAGAAAGACTGGGAATGGGTCTTGGAGCTGACGGTGCGGGACTTTTCAGATTTTCAAATCAAATCGAAAATATCACCGGCTGCGTTGTACTTTCTCCAGAACTTGACACTTGCGGACAGCCGGTAATAGTGCCAGGGATGAAACATCCAAAACGTCTGGTAGCTGGTATTTTTGGCGAGGTGCCCGAAGATATTAAAATTGGACTGCCGTATGGCACTTTGTTGAACAAATTCAAAGACGTGGCAAACCTACTGCTCGAAGAACGTCTTATAGCAATCAACAAAAAGAATTCTAGGAAATAGACGAACCAGACAAAACTAACTGTCCTTCGACTGGTTGACCTTCAAGCGATTCAACATATTTCTTCTCGCCTGCTTTTGACTGTGTATCAACCTTTTGCAAAGCCGAATATAAAGCCTCTAGGTCTTGATTTATCAAAACAAGGTCATCGACTGAGATAGCTTGTTCTGCGTCGCTAATAGACTTGGACGGATTATTATGAACTTCGAGCATCAATCCATCGGCACCGCAGGCAATGGCTGCGCGCGACATCGAGCGAACCAGTTTGCGCTGCCCAGTGGCATGGCTTGGATCAATAATTACCGGTAGCTTGGTCAATGATTTGAGTATCGGCACAGCGCTTAAATCAAGGGTATTTCTTGTCTTAGTCTCGAATGTGCGAATACCTCGCTCGCACAAAATAACCTGGTTATTTCCGCCAAGCATTATATATTCGGCAGCATACAAGAACTCGTCAATTGTGGCTGAAAGTGCACGCTTGAGCAAAACAGGCTTTTGAGTGCGCCCTACCTCTTTGAGAAGCTCATAGTTGTACATGTTACGAGCGCCAATCTGAAAAATATCCACATAGTCATGCGCGACTTCAATCTGCTTTTCAGACATTACTTCTGAAACAACAGGTAAACCGGTCTGATTGCTAGCTTCTTTCAGATAAGCTAGTCCAGCTTCTTGCAGTCCACAAAATTCATACGGGCTTGTACGTGGCTTGAATGCGCCACCTCGCAAAATTAAAGCTCCGGCAGACTTTACGCCGTCTGCAAGCTTGAGCAGCTGGTCGAGCCCTTCGACCGAACATGGACCAGCGATAATAATTGGTTTGGCGCCGCCGCCAATAACAACACGTTCTAGATTGACGCTCGATTCTTTCTGTTCGAGCACTTTGGGATAGGATTGGCCGATGCGCAAAACTTTGGCTACACCATCAATTTGACTGAAAACATGTGTGGGCATAGTTGTGACATCGCTTTCTATAACAACAACTGTATCTGTGTACAGTCTGCCGAGTTGCGCTTTAACGCCAAGCGCTTCGAGTTTTGATAAAACTTCGCGCTCGCCGTATTGGCTCAGACCCTTTTCTAAAACGAGAATCAAAACGTTGACCTGTACAGTGATGCCTAATGACTAGATCTTCTCATATTTTGTCAAGAACAAGTTTAGACATAAGTTAAATGGGTGCTAAAGTCTTGCGCCTGCTACTATTGAGGGTCTTATCAAATAGCGTTTGGAATTCTTTACGTTGAGCCAGGAAAGCAAAGATAAAATCGAATCTTACAAATCTGTCACCGCGTTCAATTTCACCACGCATGCAGCTTTTGGCGTTCTCAAAGAGTCTTTTACACGATCATTCTGGGCGCCCATCTTCAGCTTATTCAAGCAAAGTAAAAAGCATTTCATATTGCCGGCAGTACTCCTTCTCGCCGGTCCTTGCATCATCATGGCTGGATTTTATTTCGGCTCACTTGGATTGAGCGAAACCATCGTAGGGCTTGGCCCCATAATTCAGTATCTGGTTTGTTTCAGCATTGGTTCGCTCGGCGGAATTATTGCCATCGCCTGGTCTATCAGTGAGTGGTTGTTCAAGCTCACCGCTTTCTCGCGTGCACTAGAGCTTGAACAGACTATGAGCGAGAGTATCGAATATTTGCAAACGCGCAAAGGGTTTTTATTCATCGCCTGGTTTGTTTACGCAATATTGATGACACCATTTATTTTCTTTTTGATTGCATCGTCAATTCTTTCTTTGATGCAACTGCCAATAATTCCTCAACCCCTGGCGATACCTGACTACATCAAGCTGACAGTCGACTTGATTTCAACCTCTGGACTATTTTTCACCACGATGTACGCTTCTCTTCTCATTGCGGTGAGCGGAACACACGGTGGAAGAGGAACTTCAGCATCTATTGTCGCTTTGATGGGCACATTCAAAACTTTTTTTCCTCTTCTCGTTTACACAATACTGGCATGCGTTGTATTTAGCGTTACGCTTGAATTAGTCCTCACCGTTGTTTCAATAAGAATGTCTGTGCAAAACTATATTCCAGGTCTTTGGGAGCAAGTCGCCATCATCTTTTCTTCGAGCATTTTGCGCGGCATCGCCTCATTTTTCATTCTTCCCTTTTTAATTGCAGTACCTGCCGAGATTACCAAACGTGCCATTAACGACTAAAAACAGAGTCGCCATTTTGTCAGATCCATTTTCCAATCTGTCAGGTTTACTTTTGCAAATTTCAAAAGCAAAATCACCGATTTTTTGTCTGTTAATAGCTGGCACTAAAACAAGCGATATCGAAGGCATCTCTGCGGCTGGAGCCACCGCAGCCGATCGGCGAATGACGCCGAAAATAGACGCCGAGATTCTATTAAACAATCGACCAGCTAAAGGTGGATCTATTCCGGTATCACCATCTGGAATAGTATCGCCTGTAGTGATAAGCAAAGCAATTTTAAACTCGCTATCCTGCCCAGTAAAGATAGTCGACTGCGGAAGTTTTTTAGCTCCAGAATGTGAGCACGAAAGCTTCGGCACAGTCCCCTCAGAGTGTTTATCGAGCGGAGCTGCACTAGATCTCGAGCACACAAGAAACTTATTTGAGCGCGGGCGCGAACTTGCATTTTCACTGCACAAGAAACACGACCTGATTGTTGTTGCAGAATGCGTACCTGGCGGAACGAGCACTGCTCATGCGGTTTTGTCTGCAATATACAAATCGCTTCCAGAATTTTCTTCAAGCAGTCTTCCCATTCCAAACGCAAAACTAAAATCGGATTTGGTGGCACAAGGTTTGGCAAAAGCCAGGATTACTCCTCAATGCCCGCCTGACCCCTTTAGATTTATGTCTTGCGTTGGTGACCCAATGCAGGCGGTTGCTAGCGGTCTTGCACTCGAGTCAGCCTTCAAAGTTCCGACTATACTTGGTGGAGGCACACAAATGCTTGCAGTGCATGCTTTAGCCCAAATGATAATGATCAAGCCGCCAGAAAATTTGATTGTGGCAACAACCGGGTGGCTAGCAAGCGACTCTCACGCCAACCTTGCTTTGCTTGCCCAAACATTGAATACACCAATGATCAGCGCCAAATTTGATTTCGCCAACTCAAAACACCTGGGCTTGCAAGAATATGAACGAGGTCATGTCAAAGAAGGTTTAGGGTCTGGTGCACTTTTATGTCTTGCGCCATTGATGAATCCTGATCTGCATTCCAAAGAAAAACTCTGTCTACTTATTGACCAGTGTTATGATGAGCTTGTGGTGAATGCAACATAAAAAATGGCAGTTCATGCCATGTTCACTTACTAAAATGATAATCTCTTATAATGAACCATAACAGCGATAGCACCGCGCATGTTCGGGTGCAAAATGTAAGTAAAAAGTACAAAGACCACAACGTACTTGCACTTCAAAGTGTCAATATGAATATTGAACGCGGAAAACTCATCGCTTTGATGGGACCAAGCGGTTGTGGCAAAACCACACTGCTCAATTGTCTTGGCGGACTTGATGTGCCTGATGATGGCACAATTACTATTGGAGAGATCTCGCTTTCCTCGATGAGCGAAGCACAGCTCACACTTTTGCGAAGACAAAAAATAGGATTTGTTTTTCAGTTTTTCAATTTATTACCAACTCTTTCTGTCGCTGAAAATGTTGCGCTGCCTCTGCAATTAAATGGTGGCTTGTCATTTAAAGAAATTGATTCGCGAGTCGTTCAAGTTTTAGAAAAGCTTGCAATGGCTGAGCGCAAGAACTTTTACCCAGCCCAGTTATCCGGTGGCGAAATGCAGCGAACAGCAGTGGCTAGAGCAATTGTTCATAAACCACAATTGATCTTAGCTGACGAACCAACTGGAAATCTCGATTCTGCAAATGGTATAGCTGTTCTTGAAATTCTACAAAGCCTTTGTCGCGATCAAGACGAAACTATTATTATGGCGACTCATAGCCCTGAAGCAGCTGAATATGCCGATTATGTGGTCCACATGAAAGACGGCAAAATCATCGAGTCTGTGTCATGAATTTTCTTTCTTTGTTCTTTCAGTTTATTGTGCGCGATTTTGTCGCAAACAAAGCACGCACGGCACTAACTATTCTAGGTATCGCTCTTGGCGTGGGCGTCATGCTCTCTATAAGCCTGGCAAACGAAACTGCACTAAAGCGTTTTGAAGACAATTTGCAATTGGTCACAGGAAAAGCAGATCTTGTTATTGCTCCAACCACCCAAGATAGTTTGAGCGAAGACGTACTTAAAAGACTAATATTTTTGTGGGACGAGAACGTAAGTTTCACTCCTATAGTCGAACAACTTACAGCCGTGCCTGGAGAAAAGCCAGACGTGGTTCTTGCTCTTGGCGTTGATGTTTTTGCTGACCAAGCTTTTCGGTCAATCAGTATAGACCAGGAAAAAGACACTCCACTTGAAATTTTAAACAGCAATGCAGTTTTTGTGGGAGAACGCTTTGCCGCAAGACATAATTTGAAGGAAGGCACCACTTTCAAAATACTTGCAAACGACAAAGAAGTCGAACTTAAAACCGCAGGAATTCTCAAATTCAGCCAAACCGGTATGGCATTTGGTGGGAACGTTTTAGTCATGGACATTGGGTCTGCCCAGCAAATGTTTTCGATGCAAGGACGCATTTCTAGAATCGACCTCATGTCTTTGCAAAAAATTAGTCCCGAAACTATTTCTGCAATACAAAAAAGTCTCCCGATAAATGCAACTATCGAAAGTCCAAGCAATCGCAACGCACAAGTACAAAAGATGTTGCATGCCTTTCAAAACAATTTGATGGCACTAAGTTTAGTTTCAATGCTTGTAGGCGCGTTTGTAATCTACAACACGATGTCAATCATCATTATCAGAAAACGCGCCGAAATAGGCATTCTTCGAACGCTTGGCTTAACTCGCCCGGCTTTATTTGGATTATTTCTTGGGCAGACTTTACTCTTTGGATTCTTCGGTTCGGCACTCGGGTTATTTTTTGGAAGTGTTTTAGCAAAAGGATCTGTCAAAGCGGTTCAAAAGACTGTAGTGGCTCTGTACACACAACAACCCGAGGCGCAAGTGAGTCTAGACTCCACCACGCTTTTAGGAGCTTTCCTGATTGGTATCATTTTTACAATTGCAGCTTCACTTTTGCCGATATTTGAAGCAACCCAAGTACATGCCGCAGAATCGATGCGTCGAGGTTCATTTGAAGCCAAAGTGGATAGAACTTCTATGACACTGACTCTTTGTGGTTCTATAATGCTTGCTGGAGCTGCTATTACAAGCACTTTCCCAGCAGTAAACAATTTTCCGGTATGGGGATACTTTTCTGCCATACTCACCGTATTTGGTGTCTCATTTTGCTTACCTAAGCTATTGCAGATATCTCTTGAAAAAATCAAATCATGGCTCAAACTTACTAAACGTGCCGAACCAGTACTTGCTTCTGCCAATCTGAGAGGAAGCCTTGGTCGCACTTCTGTAGCGATAGCAAGCCTAATGCTTGGAATCGCCATGATGATAAGTCTGAACATAATGATTGCAAGTTTTAGAGAAACTGTAATCATGTGGGTCAATCAAACGCTGCAAGCCGACCTTTATATAGAATCCACTTCGCGCTCCCAAGCAAGCAAAGGTGCAAAACTGAGCCAGGAGCGTGTGGACGCCCTTAAGTCAGTAGAAGGCGTGGAAGATATAGACAGCTTTGTTCAGCAACCTTTTGTATATAAAGGCAGGTTGACCAATCTTGGCTCCGGCAAGTTAGACGTTTTAGAAAAGCATAGTCAACTCAAATTCCTCGATGGCGAAAACTTTGAGGCCGTGCACAATCGAATCAAAGAAAACGAAATGTCATGCATAGTGACTGAAACTTTTGCTAACAAAAACAACGTAAAAAAAGGCGATATCTTAGAGATACCATCTACCAAGGGAGTGCTCACGGTCAAAGTCCAAAATATTTACTACGATTATGCAAGCGATCTTGGATATGTCATCCTGGCGCGTCAGTTACAACAGAAATATTTCCCTGCTTCTGGTTACTCAAGCTGTGCCATTTATTGTAAGCCTGGTTATGATGCAAATCTCGTTCGCTGTAACATTCTTGCTACCATGGATCCAAGGGCTAGAATAAATGTTCTGACCAATAAAGAACTGCGACAGGAAGTTTTGCGCGTTTTCGATGACACTTTTGCAATAACTCACGCTCTTCATGCCATTTCTGTTTTGGTGGCCATTCTAGGTGTTGCCAATTCGCTGTATGCCATGACTATGGAAATGCGCCAAGAACTTGCGATTCTTCGATTTGTTGGAGCATCGATGAATCAACTCAAACAAATTATTTTGTATCAAGCAGCATTTCTTGGCGGACTCGGGGCTTTGAGCGGCACGGCAGTTGGTGCAGTTTTATCACTCTTGCTCATAAATGTAATTAACAAACAATCCTTTGGCTGGACCATAAATCTGTCGGTTCCATGGATGGCAATAAGCGAGTCTTTCGTTCTGGTTGTACTTTTTTCAATACTTTCAGGATTACTACCAGCGTTTTCGATCAAAAATTCGGCGACACCAGATGCGGTGCGAAATCAATGAGAATTATAGCAATACTCATAATTTTTATTTTAGCCCTGCAGACAGAGTCACTGGCTGCAAGTCGCAATTTCAAGTTAGCTCGCCCCGGTTACAAATACTCTTTTCCTAAAGACCACGGCAGTCACTCTGATTTCAAAACCGAATGGTGGTATTACACTGGCAATTTGAAAGGCGAAGATGGCAATCAATATGGATACGAACTAACATTCTTCCGCTCAGCACTGGATCTGGAAAAACCAGTCTACAATTCAATCTGGTCAATACCAAACGTTTACATGGCACACTTCGCTTTGAGCGATGTACAAAACAAAAGATTTTATACAAAGGCAAGAATGCAAAGGCCAGGTCCAGATTTTGCTGGCAGCACAAAAGACAAGCTCAAAGTATGGACTTTGAATTGGTCAGCGACTATGGATACAAACGAAAAGCAAACACTCAAAGCAAAATCGAGCGATTGTAGTTTGGAACTTGAAGTAATTCCCCTCAAGCCGCTTGTGATTCAAGGCGAAAACGGCGTAAGCAGGAAGGCTGCCAAAGGCGACCACGCATCGCATTATTATTCTTATACACGATTGAAAACAGATGGATTCGTGACTATAAAAGGAAAGCGAATAAAAGTTTCTGGAATAAGCTGGATGGATCACGAATTCGGCTCTAATCAGTTAGACGAAAACCAAGTCGGATGGGATTGGTTTAGTATTCACTTAAACAATAACCAGGAAATAATGCTTTATCTAATGAGGCTCGACAATGGCAGCTACGACCAGGCATCTTCAGGTAGTTTCATCTCTGAGAATGGCAAATTGACCCACCTCAAACTTTCGGACTACAAAATCAAATCGACTGGTAAGTGGAAAAGTGACAACACAAAAATCGAATATCCAATGGGTTGGGAAATTGAAATTCCCAGTCAAAAAGTTCACTTAAAAGTCAGTCCTAAAATAGATAATCAAGAATTCGCAAGGCAAGAAGGTAACGCGGTAACTTACTGGGAAGGTGCCTGTAGTGTGCTAGGAACTTATGAAAACCAACCATGCAAAGGAGACGCTTATGTTGAAATGACAGGCTATGGAAATGCCTTCAAGTTGAAAATATAAGCAAACAAATATGGACGTTCAAGAAATCGACTTAAACAAATATCTAGGAACCTGGTATGAAC
>CAZFKB010000058.1:0-21153 GCA_964519785.1 uncultured Candidatus Obscuribacterales bacterium
TGCCACTACATCTGAAGTTTCTTTTTCATTGTGGTCGATTGCATGCCCCATAAGCCAGTAATAGTCCTGACCGTAAGGATCGCGTCTGTGCTCGAAACTATCGTTGTAAAATCGGTTTCCTAGCTCGGTCACCGCTATGCCGCGCAACTCGTTTAACGGCACATTTGGAAAATTGACATTGATCAAAGTGTTCAAATCGAGCGGAACATCAAGCTTGCCGACTCGTTTAACAATTTCTTTCATGACAGAACAAGCTGCTTCGAGATTTTGACCACTTCCATCGCGGTCCTGACTGACAGCAATAGAGGTGACACCAAGAAAAACGCCTTCCATTGCAGCGGCCACTGTGCCAGAGTAAAGCACTTCGGTCCCCAGATTATAGCCTCGGTTGATTCCTGAAATCACAAGGTCAGGCTTTTGACCAAGCAAAACACTCACTGCTAGTTTTACGCCATCAGAAGGAGTTCCGTTTGTTGACCAGGCCTTTTTCACACCGCCTTCAATCTTGACTTCTTGTACGCGTAAAGGTTTGTAGAGAGTGAGTGAATGTCCAGCCGCACTTCGCTCCCGATCTGGGGCAACCACATAAACCTCGTGGTCGGTTGCCAAAGACTGGGCCAGTGCTTGGATTCCCGGTGAATGAATGCCGTCGTCGTTGGCTACTAAAATTCGCAAAAAAACCTACCTTGGATGCCGTGCTGGATAAAGTGTAACTGTTTTTCGAATTGTACACGTGCTATAAAAATTTGAACAATAACAAAAGGGTAACTGGAGACCTGTGCCTCTAATTTATGATTGATTCAGTTTTTGAAAGAGCCGGTGAGTCGCTATTAAATATCATTCAATGTTCGATGGCAGAATGTTTAAACCTCGGACATAGCTATGTTTGCACTGAACACATTTTGCTTGCACTTACAGACGATAAAGACAGTCTTGCAGCAAAAATTCTTGCAAGTTT
This sequence comes from uncultured Candidatus Obscuribacterales bacterium, assembly GCA_964519785.1. Lineage (GTDB taxonomy): Bacteria > Cyanobacteriota > Vampirovibrionia > Obscuribacterales > Obscuribacteraceae > Aved-18. The sequence goes on from CAZFKB010000058.1 coordinate 959, forward strand.
AAACATACGCGAAGAGTCTACACGCCAGGAGATTGAGCGCAAGTTCAAAGGCGAAACTGAGTCTGAATTACTTTATTCCGACCGCATGGACTTGATCGAAAGCGGTTTTGAAAAACGACAAGAAGGATCGCTTGGGTTTTCTGACCTGGCTGTTCAAGCCCTTGTACGTGCCTTCGACTATTCATTATTTTTTGGTCAACCCGATATCGAACCAGTTCATTTGCTGCTTGGCTTGATCGATCTTTCAGATTCATCATCGACCAAAATACTCGAAGACTTGGGTTGCAACCTGTTCTTTTTGCGACGACAAACTTTAAATCACATGGCTCAAGAACTATCAACTGTGCATGAGTTGCCGAGCTTCAAAGATACAACAATTGGTGGCATTCGCGAATTGATCGATAGATTTTATGCTGCAATCCGCACTTTGAACTCGCTTTCTGCAAGAAGCGAAATACAAACAAATCTTCCAGTAAGACAAGCAATCGTACACAAAGTATGTGTCGCTTATTTTGCAGAATTTCTCTACACTCAAGTTACGTTCAGACGCTATCTAATCGAAGAATCCATCCAGCTTTTAAGCCAGCGTACAGGACCGCTCGAACAAGATACTGTCGCTTCAATCATCACAACATCAGCTCAAAATGTACGCAGTGATGCACGCTCAGCCTTCGAATATATGATCAGCAACGAATACAGATTATTCGAACAAATGATGGACGAAGCTGAGTACGACGAAATTGGCAATATCATCGAAGATCTCTGGTGGACTCAAGGCGAAGAAATCGCTTTGTATCAACTCTTTGCAGAAGCGATGGACGACAGGCGTCGTGAGCAAATGTTTGAAATGCAAAAACGTCGCATGGAAATTGCATCAAAATTGACCAGTTTGAAAAACAGACTGTTGAATACTGTGCGTTCGTGCTTTGAAAAGCGCTCGATTGCTCGCTAATTACAATCTATACGTCTGTAATCAAAACAAACGGACATTTCAAACAAAAAGCTTTGGGAAAGAATATTTCTTTGTCATCCAGGTCAAAGCCAGACTGTATGCTGCATTGAACTATATTGCCGCAGTCGGGACATTCAAGCTCGTTTGCACCATTTAAAATGGCAATCACCATATCTTCGACTACTTCTTTTCGTCTACCAGCATTTTGGGGAAGATTTGGTTTGTGCTCGACTTCTTGCAAGAGCTTTGGCTCGACTCCAAGCGCTTTGGCAAGTACTTGTCTGTCGGCTGCAGAAAGCCATGTTTCTAGCCCCGATTCAAGATCGTCAATTCGCGCAAGTGGAAAACGCACCGCATGACTTAGATCTTCTCGCGATATCTCTCTATATTCGCGTATTTGCTGTAATCGTCCAGCCAGTGTATCTCCCAGCGGCAAACTCTTGGGAAGTGGTCCAAAAATATTTCTCATGACCAAAATTGTATAGGGTATTTGTTCATTTGTCTTTCAAACAAGCTAAACTGAATGATTATGCTGGACTTAAACAAAGTTATAAAGCAAATTCAAGGTCTTGAAAATCGCGGACAGGATGATGGTTCGGGAGCAGATCTTTTGTCGCTTGCTTTGAGCAAATTTGAAGAAGCGACAAACGATATAGATAAATTCGAGCAAAAACTCGAAGGAAGCGAAGGCACCACCTGGTGGCCGCTAGCAAAACCAATTGAACAATTTGGCACCATATGCAATATCAGCACAAAAGCTCCTGCGGCTTCACTTATTGTCGGTGTGGATGGCTCTCAAATAATGCCGAGCCACCACGAAATTTATTCTTGTTTTTTATTAAACATCGGCATTTCAGCGATCACTTATGGTCTAAAAAAAGCCCCCTCGCTTTTGAGCAAGCCATTTTTATATCACCGTCCAGAAGATTTATATCCGCTTGTAGACAGGCGACGCATGCATATAGACGAGCTATATGTCTCACTTGAACGCTATTTGCTTGAGTTTGAAGAACTGGCTCAAACTGCTATATCGCTCAAAGAAGACGGTATTTCGACTCTTGCACTTTTCGATGGAGCCTTGATTCCATGGTCTCTGGAAAAAATGCCACCAACATACATTGACCAGTTCATAGAGCGAGCATCAAATATCTATGCTCTCTTGCGCGAAAACGACGTGCCGATTGTGGGATACATCAGTCACAGTCGAAGCTCCGAGGTAGTGAACATGCTGCGCGTGTATAACTGCCCTTATGAGTTGAGTCATTGTAGAAATTATTGCTGCGAGTTAAACGAAGAAGATTTTCCTTGCTCGACTATCTGGCCTCTCACAGATAGACATTTATTCAAAAATTCACTGCCTTTGAATTCTCGCGGTCCTATTTTCCAATCCAGGGCTAAAATGAGCCAACTCTTTGACGAGCAAAACAAAATTTGCTTTACCTACCTAAATGTGGCAAGCGAAGTTGTACGTCTTGAATTTCCTCGATGGCTTGTAAGCAATAAGAACCTTCTTGAACAAGCTTTCGTTTTAACCTTAAATCAGACATCTAAAGGACTGGGTTATCCAATAGTTTTGACCGAGGCACATCACCTGGCAGTAATTAAAAACCAGGAACGCAAACAATTTTTCGACCTGGTCGCAAAGCAATTACTTAATCTTGGGGTCAAACGAATTGCCCAAAGTCCCAAAGAGCAGAAAAAACAGACCAGCTTCGTTTAATTTGCCAGTTTGCCCATTTCGTAGAATCCCCATTACCCTCATGACATCCCTTGGCGATAATGAAGGCATCCCCCAGTTTCTTAGGAAAGACTCCAATGCTTACCAAATTTTCCAACCTCTTTCAAAATCAGAACAAGGCTCAAAACATTCAACACGCAAGCAATACCAGAGAAATGGCTGCCATTCTGGAAGATAACCTGGAAGTCTTACAAGAAACCAAATCCAAGCTGCAAGAAACCCGATTTGCAAAGGGTACTATTATCGACCGCACCCGCCAGAAACGGGCAACCCAAGAATGGCTGAAAGGTAATGCCAGCCAGAGCAAACCTACACTAGACCAAGAAGAAATAAGAGTTCGCCTGAGCAATTCTGGAAATTATGAAATTCATGATCCGATGCCCGACATGGACGAAGCTTTTCTTGCTTTCAGTAAAGACATGGATCCCTTTTTCGATAACGATAAAAGTCTTGAACTGCGCCTGTCCGACGCCGCGAATTCGAGCTCATTCTCCTCCTGGATTTCAGGCAACCAGCTTGAAGGGCACTACGAACTTGATAGAGATGGTGTGCTCGACCATTACCTTGATGAGAACGGACTTTCGAGCAAAACATTCAATTTTGAAGTGCACAAAGAGGTGGACGATCTATCCGAGTCTTCAGCGGAAGATATTTCTGTAGCTTCTTGTAACAAACGCTATTTGAACGATTTGATCGACACTCTAGAGCAACGCGTCAACGATAATCAGAACCGAACCGCCTATTGGACCGAATCTAGCTACTAATTAATGCTAAAATGCTGGATGTTCAGAGACCCGAAGTTCGGGCAAGGGAGCCAGCAGATCGATGTCTATAAGCGATATAGTTGAGAAAGTTAAATCCGGTCAGAGATTGTCGAGCGAAGATGCTATTCGTCTCTATAAACACGACGACTTAGCTGAAATTGGCGCTTTGGCAAACAGTGTGCGCGAGAAACGCGCAGGCGCTGGCAAAGAAAAGTATGTATATTACATCCACAATATGCATCTGAACCCGACCAATTTTTGTGTCGAAACATGCAGATTCTGTTCTTACGCCAATCCTGAAAACAATAGCTATACATGGACAGTAGACCAGGTGCTCGACAATGCCAGATATGGTGTTAGCCTCGGTATCAACGAAATCCACATGGTTGGCGGATTGAATCCGGCATGTGACCTCAATTTCTACGAAGAAGTGATTCGTGCTTTTAGAAAAGAATTTCCTCACGTACATGTCAAAGCCATGACTGCTGTGGAAATCGAATATCTGGCAAACCTCGAAGGAATCTCTTATGAAGATTGTCTAAAGCGTCTGATTGAAGCTGGACTTGGCTCGATGCCAGGTGGAGGTGCCGAAATATTCGACGAGAGCGTGCGCGAAAACATGCATGTTAAGAAGACACCAGCAGCAACATGGCTCGAAATTCATGGGATCGCTCACAAACTTGGCTTGAAATCGACCGCCACTATGCTCACCGGCATCGGCGAAAAAATCGAGCACAAAGTAGATCACATCAATCAGTTGCGCGACCAGCAAGACAAAACCGGTGGATTCATGTGTTTCATCCCGCTTAAGTGCTATTACGAAGGCACTACTATCAAACCAGGTGAGATTCACGAACCTGATTACAACGACTTGCTGCGCGACATCGCAATTTCGCGTTTGTTCCTCGACAATTTTGCACACATCAAAGCCTACTGGATTCAGCTTGGAGAAGAACTCGCTCAAACAGCTCTTTCTTTTGGGGCAGACGATATGGACGGAACCATTCTTGAGGAAAAAATAACTCACGCGGCTGGTGCTAAAACGCCCTTGCAATTAGCCAAAGAAAAAATGGAAAGTCATATCCTTCGCTCTGGTTTCGTGCCGGTAGAGCGCGACACTGTATACAATATCAAGCGCGTAGTTGAAGAAACTCCAGCGGAATCGAAGAGTCTTAACGAGCGAATCAAAGCACTGCAATTAACTGCAGCGCGCGTTTAACCGAATTGAACTCGCTGTCTAGATTACTGGTTCTCATACTCAGCATTGCAGTTTTTGTAAATTCTGGTCTATGCTGTTTTGCGCAAGTAAGTGAAAATTCGCATTCATACGACGTTCTACCAAAAGAACGGATCAAAGCTCTGCCTAAGAAGGTCGAAATTTATCAGTTCGACGACAGCCCTTTAGGTAACAGACAGCCACTACTATTAGTGCACGGGTTACTTGGTGAATATCACCCTAACTTTCGTTGGAAAGAACTAGCAGAGTATTTGGCTCAGAATCAAGAATTTCAAAAACGATACAAAATCTATTTGACCAGATTTAATACTAAGCTTTCTTTGAAAGAACTAACAAACCAATTTCGAGTTGCAATTCGCCAGTTTGCTCCAAGCCAGGGCGTGACTATTCTTTCAATAAGTATGTCTGGAGCTGTTCTTCACTGCGCGCTTAAAGACCCCGCGGTCCTCAAATGCGTCTCGCGAGTCATCACTCTTGGTGCATTCTTTAGAGGCTCGCCATTGTTTTGCGCCGACTGGATGAAACAGACCATGTTAAAAAGATATCTGTCTCCTCTAAGCAAACTAGACCATTATCTTGGCTATCAAATTTATTTTGCTCGCCACAAAAATCTATTGCGCGATTATGCTTGGGATAATTCAGATGGTCAAATGACAAAGAAACAGTTGCGCAAACATCCACCAAAACAAACCGACCCAATCAGCAAAGAAGAACAACTTGCAATAGATCACAAATTCTATGTTTACGCAGGCTACTTACACAATCAATATGTTCCGCGTGACCACGGTGCTATTCGCACATTAGTCACCGCACCATATTCATTTTTCAAAACAACTTTACCTATGCACTTAGACCGCGAACATCCGGCACTTCGATTTTTAAACGAACTGATAGCCAAATCACTGCCAAGCAAAGGTCCCAGTGACGATATTATCTATCCTTTAAATGATGGTATCAGTCCTATTGCAAGCAGTCTTTTACTTACTGACGAATTCGCCGCAAGACCAGATATAAACAAAATGAACGATTTAGAACTGATTAAAACCAATACAAATGCTGCCAAAGCTAGATTGTTCGACAATATCGATCATCTTACGTTTATTGAAAGACAAAGACCTTCAGGTTCATCGCAAAAAATAATCGACAAACTTTCAAACGAAGAGCCACGTCCAATGTTCGAGTGGATTTTGAAAGACTTAATGGAATAGTCGGAACTTACTTTTTGAAAACAAACCGATTACCATCAAAAACGTAGTTAAGATATTTACCTGTCGCAGCACCAGTTTCATCGGGAGTTGGCTTGATAAGTGGAACTTTCAAGCTCTTTTTGTCTTTACTCAAAACAAATTCAGTGGCGTCTGTATATTCACCAAATCCAAAATTTATAGACTTGAGCAATTTTTTACTGGTTTGAAAAAATGGATATTCAACAAGTTTTCCATTTGCAACCACATAAGCAGTAATAGTGCGTCCATGAATCATTCCAGAACCAATGAACAAATCGCGAACAAGATAAACCGTCTTGCCATCTTTAGAATTGATTGTGTCCAGTCCTTCAAAACATGAACCTGGAACTTCGTCTTCCATACTCTTTGGACTTGGATTCAAAACTTCAAACTTGTATTTGTTATTACCAACGTCATAACAAATCAAAGAATAAAAGAAATGCATCGTGCCACCAGTAAGAGTGTCCCACGAATAGCATCGCAATTTCTTATCGTCCGAAACAAAGGCTGTAAGCCCATTATTACAAGCTTCTTTAAGCGGTGCCTTCATCATTTGTGAATTACCAGAGTTCTTTTTTAAATAACTAAGCAGCTCAACATTTGCTGCCCGCAACTTGTCATAATCATCAGCTTGATTTTGACTTAATGCCGATATCTTTTGAAGCATCGATGTGATTTGCTTATCGGCTTGATTCGTGTCGAGAGCTAAAACTGGAATGGCTTGAGCCACAATAAACGAAGTGATAACAGTGCAAACCAACGCCTTAAAACGTATCATCTCTTTTCCTAAATAGCCAACTGACCGATTCTATCACCACGTTTAAGAATAATAGTAACTGGAGCACCAGCACCTTTTCCAGTTAAGATCTTATTGGCTTGATCAACACTTTGGACCGACACCCCTTCAACAGCCATGATACTGTCTTGTGGCAAAATGCCTGCCTTTTGTGCCCTAGAACCGTTCATTATTGAGACTACTTCCAGCCCTGCGCCTGGAAATGGTGCTTTAGCTTCGATACCGATTCCAAACAAAATACCCGAACCCGGAGATGTTGGCTTTTTGCCCATTGGTGGCGATTGCTGCCCTGGTCCTTTATATGGCTGACCTAAATGCGGTGGCTTAACAAAACCATTTTTGTCTAGAGCTGGTTTATTTTGATTTTGAGGCGGACTTTGATTCACGAAGGAGTTATTTTGTCCCTGATTCACCATTCCCGGTACTATTTGATTTTGATAATTCTGAGGATTAAGGGGACTCTGACTCATTGAATTTGGTGGCATTTGCGCCATTTGTTGTGGTGGCATTTGTTGCTGCGCCATAGGTTGAAACTGTTGTTGCTGCTGTTGAGGCGGCATTTGCTGAAACTGTTGCTGCATCTGTGGACTTGGCTGGAAATTTTGTTGAGGCGAGCGTTGAGTTTGCTGAACAGGACCAGGACCACTATTCCAACCACTTAATATTGGCTTTTGCACTTGTTGCGGTGGCGACTGTCTTTGCTGTTGCGGCAAACTGTCATTGATATTTCCATTTGCTTTATTCATAGCCAAAACACGCTGATAGGCGTTTTGATATTTTGGCTCATCGGGCTTAAGTTTTAGTGCTTGTTTGTAATACTCAAGCGCCTGAAAAGGATTTTTTACCAATAGATAAAGCGTCCCGATATTGTATTTGTAAGCAGCGACTTTTGGATTTTTCGCATCCAATCTTTTGAACAAATCAAGTGCGCTCAAATATTCTTTGTTTTTAAAAGCATCGTTTGCATCGTCCAGTAATTCTTGAGATTCTTTGTCGAGTTCAGGCTCGGCAGTTGCAATCTTTTTATTGATTAACGCAGACGCTTGTTTGTATTCTTTCTTCCTGGGATCTAGTTCTTGGGCTTTAGAGTAGTAAGCAATTGCTTTTTTCAAATCGCCTCGCGATTCGCTAACCACGCCCATACTAAAGTATGCTTCAGCATTATTTGCATCGAGTCTTATTACTTGTTCGAACTTTTCAATTGCTTCTTGCAGACTTTTATTTCGCCATAGGCTGACACCTTCAGCCAGAAGATTTCGGATTTCAGTATCCCTTGCGGTCAAAGCGTTATCTTGGTTATCGCTTTCATCGTCTTGGCGTACTGAAGGAAGCATGGTATTAGATTCGGTACTATTAGTATTAGTCTGACCAGCCGTCTCTAGTTGCATATCGGGTTCTTGCGAACTGCCTATGGCTTGCAAGACTTGATTGAGGCGTTGGTCTACATCGCCCGAGCCAGCAGAACCGAGTACGCGCTTTTCAAGACGTTCTACACGCTCGTTGAGCGGTTGATTTTCGTAAGTCTGGAAGAAGAAATCTTTCTCTGCCTTATTCAATTTGCTCATGGATGCTTGGTCTGCTGAAAAAGCAGGCAAAACAAAAATCAAACAAGATGCTGCGATTTTCACATATCTAAGATATCTTTGCAAAGTGATCCGTCCTGTACTCATATCCTTGGATGCTTGACCCCTTAGTTTTAATGCTAACATCCCAAATGGGCAAGTGCTTGCCTGAACGCATTTTTTGAAGCGTAAAAACAGCGAGAAAGCCGGTATTATTTTAGAGCGTTCAGGGGCTTTTTTATGACTGACTATTTCACCGCATTCGAAAACGACGATTATGACGAAGACGAAACCGCTTATTGGGTCGCCTTCGATAAACTGTCTGGGACAGGTCTTGGAATTGCCCGTTTAAAGATGCTTTATGAGCGCTTTGGAAGCTTAAAAGAAGTCTGGCATTTACCTACTCGCGATTTACCCGAGATAAGAGGACTGACCAAAGATCAACTCCAAGCATTTGAAGAACAGCGCAGAATAGTGAATCCCGAAGTTTTCATGGCTGAGTTATTTCAAAAAGGTGTGACAGCTCTGCCTTATTGTCATCCGCTCTACCCATATCTTTTGCGCGACATTGCCGATGCACCTCTCGTCCTATATATGAAGGGCAAGCTCACCCCGCTCGACTTTGCCCACTGCGTGGCAATCGTGGGCACCAGAAAACCAACAGCCTATGGACAAAAGTATGCCAAGGAAATTTCAAAAAATCTTTCATTGCAGGGCGCAACTATAGTTAGTGGCATGGCCCTGGGAATTGATTCTTTCGCTCACTGGGGAGCAATTGAAAACAATGCAAAAACAATTGCGGTGCTTGGTTGTGGGATAGATATTTGCTATCCAAGCTCAAATAAAAACTTATACAAAAAACTAGCTGAAGAAGGCTCTGGTGCAGTCATTTCAGAATACTATCCCGGAACAAAACCGGAAAAATGGATGTTCCCTGCCAGAAACCGCATCGTAAGCGGGCTTTGTCAGGCAACTATAGTAATTGAAGCTGGTATCGATTCTGGCGCGATAATCACAGGTCAATTGGCGTTTGAACAAAACAGACATACATTTGCTTTACCAGGACGCATTGACAATGAAATGAGCAAAGGCACTCACAAACTCATTGCAGATTCAAAAGCACGCATTTTGACAGACTGGAAACACGTTTTATCCGATTTGAACTGGATAGCGAAGTCAAATCCGAATGTCACTGAAATTCCTACCATTATCGAATTGTTTGGACGAGAAAAGGATGTTTTCGAACTTCTCACTAGGGAGCCTATACATTTCGACTTTCTTGCTCAGCAAACCGGAATGGGCGGAGGCGAATTATCAGCCACATTAACCATGCTCGAACTTGCGGGACTTGTCAACCGACATCCGGGTGATTGGTTTTCAAAAGTCGACTGATTCAAAAATTAATATTTGCTAAGAATGTCAAGACCGCCCAATTAATCTAATTGCGCAGGTCTTCTGGGCATCCTTTGATTAGAGCCGACCCGCCGATAAAAGTATTGTTTGTTTATTTAGATATTCATGGGTAAAAAGTATGGAGTTACTGGAATTTTGAATTCCAGGGCGCTTGAGGTGGTTTTTTAAAAACTCGCATGAAACTTTGCCTTAGATGCAATCAGTATTTCGAAGACCAGGAAGAGTTGTGTCCCAACGACAAGACTAAACTCGAACCTGTAGGCAAAGACCCGTTAATTGGCGCCCTCATTAACAACCGCTATGTTGTGGAATCGGTAATCGGCAAAGGCTCAAGCGGTATCGTTTATAAAGCCACTCGCCTTATGATGGGTGGCGATATCGCAGTCAAAGTTATTCACAGCTATCTCGGCGCCGACGGAAACTCGCTTGAGCGCTTATTGCGCGAATTAAAAGCTGCAGAAAAACTTCGACATCCGCACATCATTACTGTTTGGGAATCTGGCATTACTGACGACGGTCAGCCCTATCTTGTAATGGACTATCTAGAGGGCATCACCTTGTCCGCTTTGCTCAAGCAAAAAGGTGCACTAACAGTCAAACGAGTTTTGAGCATAACCAAACAAGTTGTAGATGCACTTAATCACGCTCACGATCAGGGTCTCATTCACCGCGACATGAAGCCTGAAAATATCATCCTTGAAGAAAATGAGAGTCAGGGCGATTATGTCAAGGTCCTGGATTTTGGTATTGCCGAAACACCTGCCGAAACTGCAGCGTCTAAAGCTCGACCAGGCAAAACAAAGACTGTAGCAGGTTCACCAGCCTATATGAGCCCTGAGCAGTGCCAGGGTTTTGAACTGGATTTTCGTTCAGATTTGTATTCGGTAGCTGTAATTTGTTTCGAAATGCTTACTGGTCGTCGACCTTTCGTGGCACCAGATCTCATGAAACTCATGTATAAAACAGTGACTGAACCCGCTCCTCTAATGGGCGAAATCCGCAAAGACATTGTTTTTTCAGATGCACTAGAGGCGGTAATCGCAAAAGCCCTAAGTAAGAATCCTGAAGATAGGCAAGATTCGCTAAGACAATTCTGGAGCGAACTTGAAGCAGCAGGTAAAAACACAAGCTTTGTTACAAGTGAGCATTCAAAGAAAAATTATATTGATGAACTACCTTTGTCGGAACACGATTTCTTTCCGACAGAACGTCTGACCGGTGAGTCAGCCCCCGTGACTAAAGGAAATTTTGCAAAAGGGCCCGAAGATGATCTCGCGGTCTATCTGGCACAGTTAGAAGGAGAGCAAGAAGTGGATTCCAACAAAGAATCTAAACCCGAATCCAAACCGGCATCACCACCTCCGGCAAAACCAAGTGCCCCACCCGCACCTAATACGGCACCAAGCAAAGCCCCGGTCCAAGGACAAGCTCCTGTTCAAAGACCTCAAGGCGCTCCACCAGCTGGTGGACCTCAAAAAGCCCCGGGCGCTCCTGGTGCTCCTGGTGTTCCAAGACCCACTACTGGCAGCATGCAAAAGCCTGGTAGTCCTGCTCCAGGACAAAGACCTGCAGGTGCTCCTGGTGCTCCCGCGGCTCCGGGCGCCCCAAGACCTACAACAGGAACTATGCAAAAACCGGGCGGTCCTGGACCAAATCCAAACGCACCACGTCCCACTACACCTGGCACCGCACCTGGTGCACCTGGTCAAAGACCTCCCACGGGTAATATGCAAAGACCAGCCCAACCTGGTCAATCTGGACAAGCTTCTCAATCCGCATCTGGCCCTAGACCAGCGATGCCCCCGCAAGGACAGGGACCCACCGCAAGCCAAGGCAAACTCGCCGGTCTGGTCCGCAAAGAAGGCGGAACCGCCAGTGCACAAGCACCAGCACAGCCAAAACCTCCAACAGGACCAATTTCGGGTCCAGGTGGCGGAACCGCCCCTGGTGCTGTTAAAACAGCTTCGCAAAATATGCCTAAACCTCCTTCTGGAGCTGGAGCTGCTGGAGTGCAAGGTCCCTCTTCATCCGCAGGCGGTCCGCCAAGACCTCCTCAAGGTTCTCCAAATCCTCAATCTGGTGCGCCTCGTCCCGTGTCTCAAAACATGCAAAGACCACCAGGCAGCCCTGCCCCGCAAGGAGCACCAAGACCTCAAGGAGCCCAAGGACCCAATACTGCTGGTGGTGCACCTGGTGCACCGCGACCGGTATCACAAAATATGCAAAAACCTGCAGGTAGTCCCGGTGCGGGACCCAGCGGACCCAAACCTTCATCTCCTGGATCACCAGGTTCGCCTGTATCTTCAGGCGGACCGAAACCAGCCCCGGCTTTTGGTCCGGGTGGCGCTAATACAAGACCCCCTCAAGCTGGCGGAAGTCCTCAACAAAAACCTGGTGGTCCTATAAGCGGTCCAGCTGGCGCTCCAGTTAAATCTCCCTCACCAACTGGTTCTTCAACAAATACTTCTTCTGTATCAACTCCTTTGCAATCTCAGAGTCAACCAAAACCTCCAGCACCTGCTACACCAAGCAAAGAATTGGACGGCATTGTTGGAAAAGAAGAAAGTCTGCAAGAGAAAAAGGCCCGATTTTCCAATTTGAACTGGGATGATGAGTTAGATGCACTCAAAGATGATCACAACAAACCATCCGCTCCTGTTCAATCTGGTGCCTGGGACAAAAATGCACCCGTTCCTGTAATCCACGAAGACGAAGAAGACGGATATGCCAATGTTTCCTTGACTTCGCTTGGTGCTGGCTCAACGGCAGCAAGTCCGGCTGCACCCGCAGCTCCAGTTGCACCGGCAGCACAAGTGCCTCAGGCTAATCAACCGGCCGAACAGACGCCACCCATGTCTCAATCGCAACAAATGCAAGGTATGCCCGGTTATCCGCCTGGCATGCAGCAAATGCCCCCGGGGCAAATGCCATATTATCCCGGGTACCAATATCCACAAATGCCTGGCTACCCGCCCATGTATCCGGCTGGTTACCCTCAGATGCCTTACGACCCCAACATGCAATGGCAAGGTCAGATGCCACCATATGGAGTGCAATCAGGAACTGGTTATACTCAAGTACCCTATCCTGGAATGCCGGACCCGCAAGCTCTGGCTCAAGCTCAAGCAATGGCGCAGGCTCAGGCGCTAGGACAGATACCACAGTTGCCAGGTCAGATGCCACTAACAGAAGGAGTACCAACGGCAGACGCAGGCACTGCTGGCGGTGCATCCACACCTGTAAATCCTTTAGATGCAGATGACGATCCTTTCACTCAGCACGTTACTGACTTCGAATCAGAAGCAAAATCTACTGACAATTCGAGCTTGCCCATTTCACCGCTCGACAAAGACGATGATCCTTTTGCTGCCGTATCGAAGTCGACCAGTGAAAACGTTGATCTAAAAGCTCAAGAACAAGCAGAACAAGATATTAGCGCTTTACTTGAGGCCAAGCTAAAAGAAGACGACCCGTTCAAGAATGTTACAGAACCGTCTTCTTCGCCAGCATCTGCAACACCGGTTACACCTGCGGCTCCAGTGCAAGAGGAGCGCAGTGCAGAAGACATTTTGGATTCACTACTTAATTCTAGACTCAAAGAAGAAAATCCTCCGGCAAAAGCAGAAGTGGAGCCAGCACCTGCTACCAGACCGCTAAAGTTAGATGATGACGATAGTGATTTAAGCGAACTTGGCGCGCTTCTCAAAGCAAAGTTGACCGGCTCGTCTGAAGAAGAGAAAAAGCCCGAACCTCCCAAAAGTTCATCTGCTCTTGGACAACTCCTTGGCGCATTACAGGATGATGAAGAAGATATGCCTGCACCAAAGGCTGAAGCAGCTCAAAGCAGTCTTGGAAGCGCATTAAATGCGGCGGTCGACGATATGTTTACCGAGTCGGCTCTCAAAGCCAATCCTGACGTTCAACAAGTTGGACTGGGCGACTTCAAAGGATTGAAATCGCTAAATGCCGCCAACGAAGCCAATAATGAGATAGCGGATGCTGTAGATAAATGGTTAGACAATGTAGAATCAGGCGCCGCAAAAAAAGAAGGTGGATTTGGTGCAGTGGCTGCCAAACTCTCCGAAATTATGGGAGACGATGAGGAAGACAAGCCTCCAGTCAAAGAAGAGCCAAAAGCTTTCGATGGTGTTGGTCCTGGAGAGAAGAAAAGCAGTCACACTTCAGATGCATTATCTAGACTTCTGGCTGCAGCCAGCATGGCAACTGAAACTCCAGCGACCAAGTCGTACGATTCGATGAATCCGGTTTCGGGTAATCCAGGTCCGTCCTCATCTACAAGTGGACTTCCATCCACACCTTTTGGGCCTGAACCATATCAAAACGATTCTACAAGTTCGTCACAAGATAAATTTGGTCAGGATGCAATCAACGCAAAGATTGCTGAGATGAACAGGCGACTAGAACAGCAGTCACAAAGTATGAGCAGTGTAAATCTGGATCATGTGCAACAGCATGGCTCCGAACCACAGGCGGTGCAAGATAGCCGTAACGTAGTCAATCGAATTATGGAAGAAGCTTATGCCAAGCAGCAAGCAATGCAGCAAGCTCCAGTTTCGCAAAACGCTCCATATCCTGAAGCTCCTGGAAATGCAGGCGGCTTTTCTCGCGAGGAACTCGAGCAAATCAATAATAGTAAGCTTGCTTACATGGCCCAAGCCGAAGCTGCTCGCAACAAAGGTAATTTGCGCAGTCGCCAGAGTTCCTTCGCCATCAATCCATCTTATGTAATAAGTGGATTACTCGTAGTGGTCATAGGAGCAGTTGGATATTTCGGCTTTACTCAAAATTGGTTTGGTGGAATGTTTGGCAATTCTGGAAGTCAAACGAAAGAATTGACTGTGTCGGAGCGTGACGCAAAAGTATCGCAAGAAGTCGATGAGCTGGTTAAGTCTGGACAAATTGCAAAAGCAATAACCACGCTGCAAGATTACAACGATAAATATGATGGGCTTACAGCAGAGCTTGAATCAAAGCTCGATAAAGCATATATCGCACTTGCAAAACATCACGCTTCCACTGGCGATAACAGTCAGGCTGCTGACATATTGAAAAACGTTCCATCAACTTCAAAACACTTTGCTGAAGCGCAAAAGCTCTTGAAGAAATACAAAGGTGGAAGAGGCGGCAGAAGGAAATCGAGACACTAACGAGAAAATCGATATGAAGCTTTGCCTAGAGTGCAATATCCACTTCCTTGAAGATTTTGACTCATGTCCAAACGACGGAGGGCAGCTCGTTCATGTTGAAAATGACCCTTTACTCGGCAAACTAGTCGGTGAAAAATACCGAATTTTGAATCAAGTCGGAAAAGGTTCGATGGCTATCGTATACAAAGCCATCCAAGAATCGACCGGAAGAAAAATGGCAGTCAAAATGCTTCACCAGCATCTTGGCTCTAAGCTAGAATCGGTAAAAAGGTTTCACCGTGAAGCAAAGGCGGTTTCTTCACTCAATCACAAAAATATTATCCGTCTTTACGATTTTGGCCTCATGCCCGATGGTCAGCCCTATATCGTAACTGAATTTTTGGCTGGCACTTCGCTAGCAGAACTATTGCGATTGCGCGGCATTCTTACTGTTAAAGAAGCGCTGCCATTCATGGAGCAAGTTTGCGCTGGCGTTGGAGAGGCGCATCGCTGCAGGGTAATACACCGAGATCTCAAACCAGACAATATCGTAATGCAATCGATAGATTTAAGCGCGCCAGTCGACGATCCCGATTTAATCAAACCAAACTCGGTGCGTGTAGTTGATTTCGGGGTTTCTAAAATGTGGTCTGAGGCTGGCAGTTCATCAGCATCTTTGACTATGGAAGGAAAGGTCTGCGGCAGTCCTGCCTATATGAGCCCAGAGCAGTGCAAAGGACTTGAGACCGATTATCGCTCCGACATATACTCGCTTGGAGTAGTTTTTTTTGAAGTGCTAACCGGTCAACGTCCTTTTTTTGCCAACGATTTGATGGCGTTAATGCTCATGCACGTAAACAAAGAACCGCCTTCAATAGGCGAAGTCATGCCTGAGATTACCTTTCCGCCAGCCTTATCTGGTGTAATAAACAAAGCTCTCAGTAAAAATCCAGACGATCGACAGCGTAGCGCAGATGAGTTGTGGCGCGAAATTGAAGCTGCATGCAAAGGCAAGAAAGTTGTTATAGAGCCACCCAAAGAAGAAACACTAGAGTGGAAAACTTTCACTGGGGCAGGCAATGTGATAACTGCAGCTCCGATGAGTCAGCAACGACAATCTGAAAGCACCGCTGGAATGGTAATGGCGGACTGGACCAAAACCACGATGCAATTTGATGCGCTGGGTAGCAAGAAAAAGAAATTTACTTTCACAATGAATCAGGTAAAGAATGTTTTTTACCTTTGCCTTGTTATATTTACTGTACAGTTCCTGCTCAATATTTATAGCAGTCATAATGATACTAAAGTAGCGAAAAACCTACTGGCCAAGCACAATTACGAAGGATGCATTCAAGTGCTTGAGACTATC
Source organism: uncultured Candidatus Obscuribacterales bacterium (assembly GCA_964519785.1). Classification (GTDB taxonomy): domain Bacteria; phylum Cyanobacteriota; class Vampirovibrionia; order Obscuribacterales; family Obscuribacteraceae; genus Aved-18. The sequence goes on from CAZFKB010000058.1 coordinate 17,163, forward strand.
GAAAAGAAAGGTAGCTTGACCAAAGACGCTCAAAATGATCTGGATACCGCTTATTTAAAACAGTCAGCAATTCTTGCAAAAAAACACGATTATGAAAAGGCAATTGATTTACTTGAAAAAATCTCGCCTACATACAAACTGAACAAACAAGTTCAGCGTGACAAACGGCGCTACGAAGCTTTAAACAAATAAAAGTCAAAATAAAAGGACAGCCAGAATGCTCGAGGTCCTGTTGGGTAGATTTTGGCTGTCTCTAGTATGGTTCACGCGGGTCTAGCACGTGACTCTTGCGAGCTTATTTGGTAACTGAATAACTAGCACGACCCTTTTTGAGCGAAGCCAAGATTTAATGTTCGAGAATTTCAATAAGCTCAAGAGCAAGAATATTCCAGCTCATAAACTGAGGCGCCCAGAGCGGATATCCGTGCAAAGCGTCATAGTTTTCATAGAGTGTTCCAGTTTTAGTGATACCATCCATCATTGTATGTGTTACTCGTCGTGCAATATCACGAGCAGCATCTATATATCCCTCACGTCGTAGGCAGCGCACCACCATTGCGTTTGGAATTACCCACATAGGTCCTTGCCAGTTGGAGACAATGTAGCGACCATATAAACCACGTTTCGCCTGATTGCACAAACGCTCGGATAGAGCCACCGAGGATATTCCACATGGGCTTAAAAAATGATTTTCGTCCAGAATATTTCGTTCGATAACTTGTTTGATTTTGTCTTTCGAGCACGCACCCATGAGTGCAGGAACCAGAGAAGTCCAACTTCGCAAAGTTACATGCTTGTTGGTTTTAGTATCATAATTACAGTGTAAATCAACTTCTTCAACCCATAAATATTTGTCAATTGCAGTCGAAAGGTCCTCTGCCATTTTTTCGTATTTCTGTGCAGAGACATTGTCACCATTTGCGGTGTAAAGCTCTTGCATCGCTTTATACTCAGCAAAAAGATACCCGCAGATATCGGTTGCTATTAAATGAGCATCGGGAAAATCACCAACATTTTCGTTGGTGTCTTTGCTTGCTTCAAGTGGATACAAAAGCGTGTAGTTATTGTCGACTCCGCTTTCAAGCACATTGCGCCAGTGAAATAGACCGTTTACAGAGCTTCTGTGAGTCTTGAAATAATGAAGGTATTTATCAAGCGCTGCAAGCAGGTTGTTATCAATATCAAGACCAGACAGCATACGTTTTTGAAAAGCGAGAGACTGAGCCAAAAAAGGTTTGCAATGATCACCCGCGTCCCAAATGCGCTCTGGAGCAACTGTGCGGGGCGTGTGTCCATCGGGCTCCATAATTGATAAAAAATTCTGCACCACAGACATGCCGACATTTTCTTTGGTATCAAGGTCTAAACGATGGGCTGCTTGACTGAAAAAACACGCATCCCAGTCATACATTTGCAAGTAATGCCCTACAGTTGAGCGTTCTGAAACTTCGGCTGAATCGTCGGCTCCAGGCTCGACATCAAAGCTTGGAGTGACAAAAGGATGTGCTAACATGCCACCTGCTTTATGCACACACTGAGGCGCTTTTTTGAGTATGAATTGTTTTAGTTCGGATTCTTTAGACATTTATTTAATTGCCATATTGAGGAGTCCAATCAAGTCGGAGCAGGACTTCATTTGCATGCTCGACTCTGTTGATTTTGCATCACCGATTTTAACACTTATTCCACCCCGATTATTAATCCATGAAAAAGCTGGTTCGTCAGAGACAGAATCACCAAAATATAAAAGTCGCCAATCGTCGTGATCAAAACCGAATTTGCTTTCTATGATGTCGAGAGCTGAACCTTTATTCCAATTTCTGGCGGGCATTATCTCAAAGCTGGTAGGCAAATTTATAAAAGTAAGCTCCGGATATAACTTAGCAAAAGTGCTTACTGCCTGAATAATATCGTTTCGCTCTTTACTCTCGGCTCGATGATAGTGCACGCACAGCGACAAGCCGTGGTCTTCAATGATTACAGAGCCAAGAGGCGGTATTTTTTTGAACAGCTCAAGCTTCAATTTGCGCAGAGTACTTTTATGGCGAACCGCATCAGGATGCAAAAATTCGCTATGGTCTGGAAAACTTATTTCAAGACCATAATTACCAGCAAGAATAAGTCGGTCTGCGCTTGGATGCATATCTCGTCCCAGCTGGGCAATGCTGCGGGCACTGATTATTGCAACAGTGACATTAGGCAATAACGATAATTTTTCAAGCTGCAGTTTTACACATTCATCTAGAAAAGCTTCGTCAGGATGATCAGCATAAGGAACGAGTGTTCCATCGCGGTCGAAGCCAATAAAAACTTGCTTCTCAGTTAGTAAATTGATAAAGGCCTTCAGTTCCACTTTGTATCACCAGTCTTTGGTATACATCTAAATAGTGCTTTGCCATACGCTCTTTGCTGAAATTGTCTTGTGCTCGCTTTATACATGCTTCAGAACGTATTTTTTCTATTTCACCATAACGATCGACCAATTCTTCTTTGGTATCACCAATAATGCCAACTTCTTTGTCAATTATAATTTCTCGAACAGACCCACGGTCAAATGCCATGACTGGCGTACCGACTGCAAGAGCTTCTGCCATTACAAGTCCAAAGGGTTCGTCAAAATCGATTGGATAAACCACTGCTTTAGCTCCAGCATACAATCTTGCTTTCTGCTCCACAGAAGCCTCACCGATATAATCGACTAGAGGATGTTTTAAGCGATCCTTTACGTGCTCTTCATAATATGGCACGTCGGCTGCATCTACTTTACCTGCCACTTTGATTGGCAGTCCAAGTTCAATTGCAATATCGATGGCACAAGCCGTTCCTTTTGCTTTTGAAATTCGACCAATAAATAGCAAATAATCGCGATTTATTTTTTCGCCCAACGGCAAAACAAATTTATCGAAGTCGATGCCATTGTAAACCACGTCTATATAATTTATTTTGTCTGGAAAATTCAATCTCTTATATGCATGGCTTATCGCGACAAAAGGCAGATTGCCCGATTCAAAATAAATATCCTCGCAGTAAGAGGCGACATTGTTATGATTGGTTGAAATAACAGGTATTTTGAAATCGCTCAAAAATGGCAGCGCTAGATAACCCATATGATTATGTATAATGTCAAACTGGTCTTGCATCTTTTTCAAAGTCAAAATGCTTCGCACGTCATAAGTGTTCCAACGATGTCTATAATTATCCTGACTTTGGCGTAAATTTTCTGGTATCACACTTATCAATTTGGCACTTGTAACCGAATCGCCTGAAGCAAACAAAGTGACATCATGACCATCTTTTACTAACTCTTCAGTCAACAAATCGACCACAAGTTCGGTACCGCCATAACCTTTTGGCGGTACACTTTCTACAAGTGGAGCTAATTGAGCAATACGCATTTATTTTTTAACTCTCAACAATAACTTTGACGTGGCCATCTTTTTTGAGCACACGACAAAAACTCATCTGACCACTTATACTCAAATCTACTTTTGCCTGACCGATAGTTAAACCTTTGATTGTGACGTTTTCGAGCCACTCGGGCAAACAGGGTTCGATAATGCTCAATTTTTTATTCATTGCATCTGCTTGTAAGTTTAGGCACAAATGCAAAAGCGAAAACATGCTTCCTGCAGCCCAAGCCTGAGGCGAGCATGAGACTGGATAACTGATTGGCGCGCTTCCATTTTTGCGTTTAAATCCACAATACAATTCAGGCAACCTGAAGTCTGCCTGACTTTGAGCCACAGCGAACATTTCTTTAGTCAAGGTGACCACAGCGTCTACTCTACCTATCTTGCGCAATCCTTCGGCAATCAAGGCATTATCGTGAGGCCAGATTGAGCCATTATGATAACTGATTGGGTTATATCGTATACTGGAAGATGCTAGAGTTCTAATTCCCCAGCCGGTGTGCATATCGGGCTGCATAAGCCTATCGGCTACTGCATGCGCTTTTTTGTCGTCTAGAATTCCCGAAGCAAGACAGTGTCCG
>CAZFKB010000059.1:0-3169 GCA_964519785.1 uncultured Candidatus Obscuribacterales bacterium
AGTGCAAAATCAAACGCCACCACTTCCGGTGCAGCAGCAAGTAACTCAACCTTTGCCTCAAACAGGTACGATGACCGGTGGATTCAAAGATCGAGCTAAGCAAGAAATCGAAATTATGGTCGACAAAAAATTAGGCACAAATTTGAGCAATCAGGTAAATGTTCAAAATGCCGCACTTAATCCAATTAACACTCCAGTAACAAACCAATCTGGAATAATTCCTGGAGTGCAAAATATTCTCAAAAATAATGGTTATGCTCCAAATCAACCAGGTGCTGCAGTTCCAGCGGGTCAGCAGCCTCAATCAGGTGGATTCAATTTCTCAAATCTTGGAGCTGAACTCAAAGATTTGAAAGTGCCAGAGAAATATAAGCAGGACTATTACCGTTACCGAAACAAAGTAAAAGACATGGTCAAATAGATTTATCTGTTCAAGCGATCGAGCGTTGTTCCATCATCGGCAGTAATCTTAATCACTCGACCATTTTCATCGCATTCAAGCGATGCTGTGCTTGTGCCTGAAACGAAGCCAGTCCATTTTGAATAAAGAGTCTTTCCGTCTGGCGAAATATTGCATTCGCCTTTCACTCCGAATTGCGGCATATTCCATCCACATTTGCGTTCTCTTTGCCAATATGTGTATTTCAACCCATTTGAGCCCAGGAAATCTCCGCTTATGTCTGGTATCGAGTTTGGTGAAACGGAAGCATTTACTTTAGAAACTGAATTGTTATTCGAATTGTTTGCAGTCGCTACAGGTTGAGTATCGAGAGATCTAAGACCTTGCAGAACCTGGTCTGGAACTGGGCGAGGACTTGCAGGGCTAATTGCTAAAACTAATTCGTCACCTTTCCATTTACTCGCCTCAAGTACAGGTGTTTGACTAACACCACGCTCTGCCGCTACTTGAGACTGGACTCCAGTTTTTAATTTGTTGAATGCTTCGCTCAATTTGGTATCGCTACCATTTGTTTGAAAGCTATCAATTAGTGTATGAGTAAAAATACCGTTTTTGTAATTTTTGGATTCCCATGAAGATTCGGACTTTGCGCTTGAACAAATGACTGCATGACCAGTCCCCTGGGCTATCTGTGCAGCATCAACATTTGCGGTGCGAATCAGACCTTTACTTGAACTGGCACCACCCGAATGACATGCATCTAAGATGATCAAAACACGTTTTGCTTTTACACGTTCTCTTATGGTATTTGCTAAACTTTGAATTGAAATGCCGGTGGTGAACAGTTTGTCTGGATTGGTATCGTATGCCACTAGATAATTGACTCCAGCCACGTCCATATCAGATGGGCTTCCGTGACTGGAAAAGAAAATTACCACCAGATCTGATTCGATGGCTACGCGGGGCAACCAGGTATCGCCCAGTACTTCCAAGATATTGTTCTTGGTAGCGCGTTCATTTGTAAGGCTCAAAATATGGTCTGGGGCGAAATGACACTTATTTACTAAAAAGTCTCTGAAATCATCGGCGTCTTTTGCAGCGTATTTCAAATTCAAAGTGGATCGATCAAATTTGCTTATACCGACAACGAGCGCCCATTTGTCTGTAACAGGGGTACGAGGGTCGAAATTGTCCTCTTCCTGAGCAATCACTTGAATTGGTGCAAAAAAAGTAAATACGAGTAAGAGAATGCTAAATGCTGAACATTTCAATTTCGAACAAACATTCATTTCGTTTTACTCCTCTGAATCGTCAGTATCATTTAAAAGTTGGGTCAAGCGTCTTGGATAATTATTGAGAAAGTCTCGAGTTATTTTATAGTGTTCAGTCTCTTCGAAACCGATTTGTCTGCATCCACCTTCATCAAATAAATAAATTTTGGAATTAGGATACGCCATGAGTATTGGCGAGTGGGTAGCAATTATAAATTGTGATTGGTCTTTCACCAGATCGTGTATGCGAACCAGAGCCGAAAGCTGTCTACTGCAAGATAAAGCTGCTTCTGGCTCATCGAACAAATAGAATCCTTTACCACCCAGTCCATGAGTCAACAAGGCTAGAAATGATTCGCCATGCGACTGCTCGTGCAATGATTTTCCTCCGTAGCGTTTAAAAACTACGGCTTTGCTCGTGCCGGCATCTGGGTCGCGCCAGAGTTTATCTAGATAGCTTGCGATATTATAAAAGCTTTCGGCTCTCAAAAAGAATCGGTCTTTAGGTTTTTGGAAACTTTTTTTTGAAAAAATGAATTCGCTCAAGTTTGTGGCACCAAACTCGTCTTCAATCTCGAAATTGCCAGTCCCGCCTTCTCCAGATAGCTGCATGCAGGTTGCAATTGCTTCAAGTAAAGTCGATTTACCCGAACCATTTTCGCCTACCAGAAATGTCACGTCTGGATGAAATTCCATACGTTCGAGATTAGCAATAGCTGGAATGCTGAATGGAAAATCCTGGGAAGCTTTTCCTTCGGGTTTCGATAGAGTAATCGATTTTAGATATGGTTTTATTTCCATATCGCTTCAGCTCAAACGACTTATCTACCGCGTCCGCGACCACCGCCGCCGCCAGAGCCACCGGACCTGCCACGACCACCGCCGCCACCATATCCGCCACCAGAACCACCGGATCTTCCGCGACCGCCGCCGCCGCCATATCCGCCACCAGATCCGCCCGAACCACCGGATCTTCCGCGACCACCGCCGCCAAATCCACCACCAGATCCGCCGGATCTTCCGCGCGCACCGCCGCCGCCGAATCCACCACCAGATCCACCGGATCTCGCGCGACCACCGCCGCCATATCCGCCACCAGAACCGCCGGAGCCACCGGATCTTCCACGTCCAGCGCCGCCGCCATATCCGCCGCCTTCACCGCCATAGCCACCGGATCTTGCGCGACCGGCGCCGCCACCGTATCCGCCACCTTCACCACCGGAGCCACCGGATCTTGCGCGACCAGCGCCGCCACCGTATCCGCCGCCTTCACCACCGGAGCCACCGGATCTTGCGCGACCAGCGCCGCCACCAAATCCGCCACCGCCGCCAGCTCTGCCACGTCCACCGCCGCCGCCAAAACCGCCACTGCCGCCAGCTCTACCACGACCGCCGCCACCAAAACTGCGACCTCTACCAAAGCCACCGCCGCCTGCGCGACCGCGCTCTCTGTCATCCTGATTGTCTTTAAATCTTGGTTTGCGTTCTGGTTTTTCTA
>CAZFKB010000059.1:3269-8994 GCA_964519785.1 uncultured Candidatus Obscuribacterales bacterium
CGCTCTCTGTCATCCTGATTGTCTTTAAATCTTGGTTTGCGTTCTGGTTTTTCTAATTCTTCGCCTTCGCGCTCTTCATCGTTATCGAGACCTTCAAGCGCTTCCAATTCTTCTTCGGGAGATTCGAAATCTTTTTTCTTTTCTCTGGGTTCTGGACTCCAACGAGTCGTTTTTACGGCGTTTTCATTTTTGAATTCAGAGGTGAATTTTCTGTCGTTCATTCCTCTTTGATCAGCTTGAGTAGTCAGAACATATTTGAGTATTTCAGTCAAAAAGGTAGTGACAGACATTTTTGCTTCTTCTGCCAAGGCTTCAGCGATGTCGAGCATACGAGGAGATAAATTCAGGTTGACGTTGGCGGGCTTAGCAGGGCGTTGACCCTGTCCTCCTCGGCGCGGGCGTTCGCCACCTTCGCCTGAAGTCTCGTCATCTTTGGAACGTTTTTCTTTGTAGGCTGAAGCATCTTCTTGCGACATGCGCAATGTGCGGCGTTTTTCCTCGCCTTGTGAATCTTTCTTGTCATCTATCGTCATATATGCTTCCAACCTTCTATAAGATTGTCAGATCATACAAGACAATACCGCTTTACTTCTTGAAATGCTTATCTTTGAGCAATTTTGTTTTGGGCTCGAAAGCGCATCTGTGAGGCTTCAGCCGGTCTTGCAGTGGCTTGCAATAATTCGGCATAATTGTTCAACGCGCTTGCAAGTCCGGCCTTATTCTCTTGTCCTTTGTCGTAAATAGCGATTGATTGTTTGTAATAGGTCTCTGCATCAGCCATTCTGTTTTGCATTCGACAAATTAACGCCAGATTATTGTAGGCGTTAGCCAGATTGGGGCTGTCTTTGTCTAATTTTGCTTGATAAATTGCAACCGACCGTTTGAGCATGGGCTCGGCTTCTGAATAGCGTTTTTGCATACGCAAGACCTCAGCAAGATTAACAAGTGAGTTGGCTACATTCACGCTGTCTTTGCCAGATGTATTTTCAAAAGTTGATAAGGACCAGCGAAATAAAGGTTCAGCCTGCGCTATTTTTCCTTGCATGAAATACAGTCCGCCAAGGTTGTTTCGAACAATGGCTACTTTGGCGCTTTCTGCTTGGAATTTCTTTTCATAAATTGCTGAAGCTTCCTTAAACATTGCTTCGGCTTGAGGATAAAACCCAGTGGCAAAATAGAGCTCACCAAGCGCGTTTTCGCTATCGGCGATGGCAGGATCTCCAGCTTCTAAATTATTTTCTCTGATAGTGAGTGCTTGTTGCAAAACTTCTTCAGCTTTTTCATATTGTCCTTGTTTAGATAGCGCAGCTCCTGCGCCAGTGAGACTTTCAGCTAGCTGTAAAAGCTGAGGTCGCATGGCTTTGTTTTGTATTTCAGCAGCATCTTCGAAATACTTTTTCGATTCGCTGAATTTTCCTTGATTGGCGTACAATTTTCCCATTGAAAGAAGAAGCGATGCTTTTTGCAAATCATCTTGTTTGCTTTTTTCTTTGCTGGCGATAGCGTTTTGAAGCACGTTTTGCGCTTGGGCGTAATTGTCTTTTTCTAGAAGTTTTTCTGCTTCTGCTTTCATATTTTGCGGATCAGCGTGAAAAATCGCAAACCCAGCAGCAATGAGTAAGCTGGCTCCCAAAGCGGGTAGCGCCAGATATTTTAATTTTTTGCTTTGCATAAGTCCTACCTCAGTCCGTGTTTTAGAAGTCCGTATGCAAGACCAGCAGCCGAACCTACTCCGGCTCCTTGCCATACTCGCTTGCTTCGTCTACTTGCAGCGGCACCAAGACCAAGTCCTACCAGTCCGCCTGTGGCAACGTCTCTCACTATTGGATGACGTTTGAGTGTATCGCTAGAGCGAACAAGACCGACGCCAGCACCCGTTCCTGCTCCTATCAAGCCGCCACGAACGACACCACGTCCACTTATGAGTCCTGTGACCGCACCAGCAGCCGCGCCGACACCAGCACCGACTGTTGCAGCTTTCACTTTAGGATGACGCTGGAAGAAGGTTCGATTATCCTTAACATATACTCGCTGTATAACAGGTTGTTTTATAACTACGTATTTAGTGGCGCGCGATTGATAAGTTGCCGTTCGAGGCGGCGAAGAAGTGGGCACCTGTATGTAAGTTGTGTCGAGTGCAGGAGTTTGTTTAATTAAGCGCGGCATAGAAGCGCTATTCTGGATGTTTCCTGTAAGTAATGTTTGGGCAGATGCTTCGTTATACAAATTGAGCGAAGAAAGCCCTATTGTGCCTATCGATATTAAGCATATCGCCCGCTGGATGCTATTCATACGCAATCTCCAAATTTTTCATAGTTCACATGGGGTCTATCGACGCCCGTAAATTGTCAATGTTCCGCAAATTTGCTCGAGATTAATTGAACTTAAAGAGCTCGCGGTGCCAGATTCGAACCTGTTTTAGCACGATGGATCTATCATGATGCCGGAGTCGATTCATTTATTTATTACAGTGAGAGCCATATCCCATGAGCATCGCATCAAAGACCAAGCCGACGTTTCCTCTTGAAAAGATTCAAGCCAAGCTTTGTGAAAATTCGTTTGGCGGCTGGCTTTTTTATTTTTTCAAAAACAATGACCCAATTGCGCTTGGAACATTGAAATTGAGCGAAACTCATATGTTTTCAAGACGTTGGTATTATTTCGTTCCTCAAAAGGGTGAGCCGGTTAAGCTGGTGCATAAAATAGAATCTGGCGCTCTAGATTCGCTGCCAGGGCGTAAAGTCGAATATGTCGGTTGGCAGGAAATGGAAACAACTCTAGGTGAAATACTGGCTGGTGCTAAAACTGTTGCAATGCAATATTCACCAAAGAATGCCGTTCCATACGTTTCTCGCGTTGATGCCGGAACAATCGAATTGATCAATTCGCTTGGTGTTCAAGTGGTATCATCCGCAGATTTGGTATCGTATTTCGAGGCTACCTGGACTCAAGAGCAGTTAGAGAGTCATATATTCGCTACCGAAAAATTGAAAGAAATAGTTCATCAAGCTTTCTATCAAGTCAAAAAAGAATTGAGCGCGGGAAAATCGTTAACTGAATACGATATTCAACAATTCATTGTAGATAAATTCAAACAAAACAAACTTTATACCTATTCACCTCCTATAGTGGCAGTCAACGAAAATAGTGGAAATCCGCACTATCAGCCAACTCAGGATGTGCACAAACCTATAAAAATGGGCGATTTTCTCTTAATTGATCTATGGGCAAAACAAGAAAATGTTCCTCAATCTATTTATGGAGATATCACTTGGACAGCATTTGTGGGTGATACCATTCCTCAAAAATATATTGATATATTTAAAATAGTAAGAGACGCTCGTAATGCCGGTCTTAACTTTGTCAAAGAGTCTGTCACCGCTGGCAAAAAGATCTATGGCTGGCAGGTCGATGATGTTACTCGCAACCATATTAAAGATAAAGGCTACGGAAAATATTTTGTTCATCGCACAGGACATTCAATTGGCGAAGAAGTCCATGGAAATGGTGCAAATATAGATAATCTAGAAACGCGCGATGAGCGAGAATTGTTGCCTAATACAGGTTTTTCGATTGAGCCGGGAATTTATATGAGCGAGTTTGGTGTGCGCAGCGAAATCGATGTTTTTATTGGTGAGTCAAAAAATGTAATCGTTGCTGCAAGTCCCATACAAGAAGAATTGATTGCCATCATGAAAATGGAGAATAATTAGAATGCTGTACAGATTCAGTTTTGGTCTTTCTATACTTGCTTCTCTTTTAATTGCATGTCCAGCTTTCAGTCTGGCTCAACAACTGGTTCAAGAAGGCGGACCATTTGTATGTGCGGGGACGGGCAAGCTTGAAAAATTTTCCAGTGCCATTACTGTGAATGCACAACAAGAATCGCAACCTCTTTGGATGACATTCTATAATGGTTATGGCGGCAGACAGGGATTTAGCTGGATCCGAGTTTTTCTATCACCTCCAGGTGAGCGTCAGGGTGAAATTGGCGAAATTCTTGCAGATGAACGTGCATTTACGCAAAAGCATGCCATCACAGTTGATGTCTCTGGTTTGTTGTCTAAAAATGGCAAGCAGTTGTTTGTCGAAGGAGAAGGCAGTAAAGGCGCTATTTTTAGCTGGGCATTAACAACTGTCAAAAACAAATTGACTGTTTTAGACTGCACTAAAATTCAGGAAGGAAAAGAAGTTCTTATTCACGGTACTGGTTTTAGCGTAAATCCCCAAGACAATAACGTGACATTTGACGGTAAGCCTGCACAAGTTCTTCAATCAACTGGTCGCATACTTGTAGTTAAACCTCCACAAGGTATTGCATCTTCCGGTAACGTTTCTCTTATAGTCAGTGCGGCAGGAGAAACTAGCGAACCCATAAGAGTAGGTGTTGTGGCACTGCCTCCTCATTTGACCGCAATGTCACCATATGGAGGACCGGTTGGTGGATTATTAACTATTTCTGGTACTAATTTTGCACCAGTAGCCGGTCAAAATGTGGTGAAAATTGGCTCGCTAACTGCCACTATTACATCGGTCAGCGCTAATAATATAACCTGTGAAATACCGGACTGGAGCTCAGCTGGCGGTACTTTGCCTGTCCGTGTTATTAGCAATGGTATTCCATCGGATAACACTCTAAGTTTCTGGTGCATGTCGAGATATTATGGTGGCGATCCTGCTGCGCCAGGATACCAAAACGACTGATTAAGCTTTAGTTTTAAATCTGGGAACATTTGGGTCTTTTTCTCGTTCTACTGACTTAGATAAAGAAAGAGGCATCAAATATGTTCCATAAATCTAGTTCAGTTGCGGCTGTCCTGACTACCTTATTTATATCTTCAATCCAGGCAGGTTATGCTCTTGATACATGGGAATTCAAAACCGGCAAGGGTGAGTCCGTACTTGTCAAAAAAGGATTGTTTGGTACCAAAACGGTTCGACTGAAGGACCGGCTTGGCAATGGTTACGAATCTGATAAGAGCTTTCTGGGAAGCAAAAAAAATACAGTAAGCGTATTTGGCAATGGTGTCTCAGTAGAAAAAAATATTTTTGGTCGTAATTCGATTCAAGCTTCGACTATTTTAGGCGACAAGATTGAGACTAAACGCTCGTGGTTTGGTCTTGGACCTCGTCGGACTTCTATAGATGTGAGCGGCGTGACCAGTTTGGCTGAGAAATTTTTGATTAAAAAACAGGCGCCTGTGGGGCTTTCGTCGCCTGGGGGAACTCAAGGCCTAGTCGATCCCAAAACGTATTCCGATATCGGTTTAGATTCTAATTTGCAGGGGACGAGTGACGCAAATCCAGCGGCAGTGCTTGATTCGGGGGAGCAGATAAACTAGGTGAGATTTTTGCTCATGAAAATGCAGGGCATTAGCGTGCCTGAAGCAAGTTTGTGATGCCCTTCAGAATCTACGACATAGCCATTTTTTAAATAGAAATTTTTTGCATTTAAAGACGAATGGAGTGACAATTTTACAAGACCTTGCTTAACTGCACGTAATTCCAGCTCTTTCAATAATGCAGCACCAAGCCCCATACGTCCACATTTAGGATCTATGTATACAGCACGCAATTCATGCATGGAAGGAAGAATTTCGCCAAATCCAGCAATCTGACCGTTGAGTTCAATCACGAGCATAATTGCGCCTTCAGTATTATTCTTCAATTTCTCTTGCATTAAATACTCGCGTTTCAAGGATTGAATAGGCGACCATTCGTCTAG
>CAZFKB010000059.1:9094-20108 GCA_964519785.1 uncultured Candidatus Obscuribacterales bacterium
AGCTTTTCCAAGTCACTGGCATCTTTTTGTTTACCTAAAAGTTTTAAAACTGCTATTTTGTTTAAAATCGCATTCTTATACAACTTAGTTTCTTTGGGGAATTTGGAAAGCAAATTGACGGCAATGGCATACTGGTCATCAGCTTTTTGTAAGTGATTTTTAGAGCGATAGAAACTGGCAAGGTCTAAATGAACACGTGCAATTGCCAACTTGTCTTTATTGCTTGATTCCAATTTGGCAAGCTTGTCTTTGAATGTTTTTTCTGCTTCCAAAAAGCATGCGGGGTCATCTTTTGCAAGAGGAACATAAACTTCGCCGCGAAGGGGCGCTATTTTAGATGTGTCAATTTCTGGTTTGGAAATCGGCTTGGTTTGCAGATCTTTGTCTTGTTTGTTGTCAGGTTTAGTTTCAGATTCTGGACGTACGAGAACTTTGCCTCTTGTTGGCATCGGGCGCGCTTTATCATCGTATTGTTGACCCCAGGCAAATAAATTGGATGTGGCTATCAACGCAATGAAAGCGCTTGCGGTTTTTAGCAATTTATGTGTTTTATCGCGAAGGGCTTTTAATCCTGAAGGGCAATTATCAGTGATTATCGTGCCATCTTTGCGTTTATAAAATTGTACGCAAAGACGTCCTTGTTTTCTGAGCGAAAGAAATTCTTCAGCCTCTGCCTTGGTCATGCTTGAAATATTATAGACATTCAATGAACACTGATTGCAAAAACGTTCGCGTTCATCTCCCACCATTTTGTCCCAGTCCGCATTGCATGGTGCTGAAATTGAGACTCTATCTAGAATGGTTTTTTCTTCGTTTTCCATTTAATGCCCCAATAGATTGACCAGAGATTGACCAGAGCAGATACGCAATAGTTTATTCTTCAACTGGGTCGACTATGTGTCCTAAGAAAAGAATTTTTTTTGTCTTTTGATCGTAAAGTGCAAATAAGAAGGGGCGATTCAAAATCATTTCGAAATGCTTAGAGCCAAAATAAAGAGATTTGGCCGAGGCTTCAGCGGCCGTCGCTGCTGCAGCTTCGGAACCTTCTTCGTTTACTTCGATAAATGTTTTGTGAAAGACCTCAGTCAAAAACAATTCCGTTTTCGAGCCTTTTTCAGTCATCGCGCTGAAGTCTGCTTTGAATGAGTCAAATGCAGAAGACATTCCCATCGCAGACAAAGGGTCTTTCAATTTCATGTTGTCTGCTATCTTGAATTTTGGCATGGAAACTTTGCCGGACCGTTCTTCAAAGGATTGTAGCCATTTCTCCCAGTTGCTTTCGTCTAATTGGCTTTCCAGTTCTTTTAGACTTGAAGTTTCATCAGGCAGAAAGAGTAGCATTGAATAACGACCGTTTTTATATGGCAGACGCAAGGCTTCAAATTGAAAGTCAGCGAAATATTTGAAATTCTTGCGATCTGCCACCATCATTGGTACTTGGACACTTTTTTCTTCGCTTGAGTGGAAAGGCTTTTGAGCAGTTAGTTTCGTATCGAACGGCTCTTGCCACGAGCTTTTGAAATAGATTGCATTTAGTAAATATAGTTTGGCTGATGGCTCGACTTTATTGATGATGCTCGAGATTTTTCCGCCACTTTTTTCTTTGACCCAGCTATTAATTTTATTAAGCGAGTCTTTTGCCGAAAAGTCCAGGCTTATTAAGCTTGCCTGGAATTGTGTGTTCATTGAGCTTGTGTAGACTTTACTGAATTTGACTTCTTTATTTCCAATCAGACTATTGACTATTTTTAGATTTGTATCTGGATCTGATTCATTTAAACTTTTGAGATTTTTCAGGGCTCTTGCCCCAATATTAGTTTTTGAATCTCCAAGTTCCAGTGTATCGCTCATCGAACTAAAAGTATTGCCTGATGCGCCAAGGGCAGTCATTGTCATTGCTGTCTCAACGCTAAAAGGTGAGACTAATAGATTGGATTGTCCTTTGTTTTTTGCTAATTTTTTGAAAAGATCAAATTGAAAAGTTTCAGCTTTGCATGACAGATTTGTCGAAAAGCCCAGTGTAAGAGCCGAAACTAATGCTATTTTGAGTTTGACCGCAGTTCTTTTAGTTTTCGTCATGGCTTTGTGATATGTCCCATAAAGAGTAGTTTTTTAGTCTGCATGTCTTGCAACGCCACAAAGAATGGTCGGTTGCATGTCATAGCGAAGGGTTGTTGAGGTTCCATACGCGCGGACGTCATGCACATCTCGACTGCTGTGACTGCAGCAGCTTCGGTGCCCTCTTCGTTTACGTCCATATAGGTTTTGTGAATTACATCATTGATGAAGACCCGATTCTTTTCGTTTGTCATTAACGAAAAGTCTGCCTTGTTTTTATTGAATGCTTCTTCCATTCCAAGTTTGCACAGATTGTCTTTCAGTTTCATGTCGTCTTCGATTTTGAAGCGAGGCATTTTAAAAGTGCCCGGTCTGCTTGCAAAGAGTGTGCTATTTTTTTCAAAACTTTTGAGGTCTAGCGTTTTTTCGAACTGATCAAGAGATTTTCCTTTTTGGGGAAGGAAAACATACAGACCCAAACGATTATCTTTGTAGGGTAGAAAGACTGCTTGAAAGTCACTGGTTTCAGCATACGAAAACGAATTGCGACTCAAAGACATCATCATTACGTCAAGCTCTTTGTCTTCGAGCGAATGAAACTTTTCTTTTTTTGTTTCTTCTCTTCTAAATTGGTTTTGCCAGGCGCCTTTAAAATAAATAGCGTTGATAAGATACAAGATTGCATCACCATTCACTTTGTCGAGTATTTTGCTTATCTTTTCGTGAGTCTTTTCCTTTACCCAGTTATTTATTTTGTTCACTGCATCTGGTGCGCTAAAGTCAGTTACATTGGTACCAGCGTAAAAATACTTTTGATTTTCATCCAAGAATTCCTTGGAAAAGTCAATATTCTTATTAGCAAAAAGGGTATTGGCTATTTCTAAAACCGATCCATTTTCAAGTTTGCGTAAGCTTTCTATATCTGCTTTGGCAGCTGCTTTCGACTCTTTGTCTTTTTTAGGATCGAGACCAAGAACTTTTGCCATCGCTTCTTTTGTAGTGCTATCAGAACCGGTATAAGTCATGGTCAACGCACTAGACACACTATATGGTGAGTAAAGAAAATTCTGTTTTGTTTTATTTGCTGCAAGTGATTTGTATAGATCAAAATCGAATTGTTCTGCGCACAGAGAAGGAAGTCCAGACTGTGCCCAAATCAATGAAGAAAGCAAAACTAAAAACGATTTTTTTTGAAGCATTACTTCATTACTCCAGCTGAGTGTTTTGTATCGGGACTGTGAATATGTTCTGGTCTGAATCCTTTTCCAATTAATGTGGCTGGTACCGCACGCAATGCTGGCAGTGTTTTGAAAACTTGAGTAAACCATGGTGCTTTCATTTGCGTACTTTCTAGGGTTGGTTTGATAACGTTGTTTTGAATCAATACCTGGGCACGCTGTGTCATTCGCGTGGGATAGGTACGACGTTCCTGAACCATGCGCAGATGATTTTCGTCTAGAGTGCCTTTCAATAAAGGCAAGTATAAATAGTTTGCCATGGCAACTGCGTCTTGCACCGCTAAGTTTATCCCGACTCCCGCTACTGGTGACATTGCATGCGCACTGTCGCCTATGCAAAGCAATCCATCTTTGTACCATTTAGCCAGACGGTCGACTTTGACAGTAAGTAATTTAATATCGTCGAAACTTGTAATATCGTTTACGGTATCACTTGTAAATGGTGCCATTGACACGATGCGATTTTTGATTGAATCAAGCCCCTGGGCTTTGTAGTCTTCCAGTTTTCCTTTGGGAATGACAAAACCGCACTGCCAGTATTCGTTTCGATTGATCATAATAAGAACAATTCCAGCATCGAAACGCCCTAACGTTTCTTGAGGGTCTGAAGGTTTGCGAGATATTCGCATCCAGAGCACATCCATTGGCGCGCCGACGTCTTCGACTTCCATATTGGCAGATTTTCTTATAATTGAATTGCGTCCGTCTGCACCAATTACAAGAGTAGATTTAATCAAAAGTTCACCGTTGTCATCGATAGCTTTCACACCGACGATTTTTCCATTTTCTTCTATCAAGTCGGTGGCTTCAGTATTCATTCGTAAGTTGAATTTGGAATATTTGCGACCCTGGTCCGCTATGTAATTGAGAAAATCCCATTGCGGCATAAAGACTATGTACTTGCATTTGGTATTTAAATAGGAGAAGTCGGCCATCATAAATTTGTCTTCGCCGATTTGTCCGCTCAATTGCGAAACTTTCTGATGTGGAAGTTTGAGAAATCCATCAAGTATGCCTAACTCGTGCATTAATTCTAGAGTCGATGGATGAACCGTATCTCCGCGAAAATCTCTGAAAAAATCGCCATGTTTCTCGATTACTACTACATCAACACCGGCTCGTGCAAGCAAATACCCTGCCATCAATCCGGCGGGTCCTCCACCTACGACACAAACATTGGTTTTAATTTCTGCCATTTTGCTCTCTACTTTTGTTTAAATTCGGGGTGTTGGGTGTATATGTCGTCAAGAAATGCTTGTAATTTTTCTTTGGCATCTTGACTGGTGCTGTTTTCGATAGCAGGTACCGAACGATCTAATTCTTGCCGAAAAGCTGTTTTGTCTTTTAGGAGAACGTCAATTGTTAGAATTTGAATAGTAGTCTCGGCTTTAATCATGGGACGTCGTTCGAGTTTTGCTCTAGCAGCCTTTAGGTCGGGAAATTTGTCTAGCCAAACTAGCATAAATTCGTCTATAAACTCGATAACCTGGGCTTTTACCTGGTCTTTGGTTTCAGCGGTCAATGTCCATCCGCCATCTATTTTGTAGTGCTCTGAAAAATTTGGTCCAGCATTCATAGATGAATCCCAGATCGTAAGATCGGGCGTTGAGAAAAGTTTTTTACCCTGAAACGGTGCCACCATATTTGCCACCGCTGGAAAATTGCGGCCGAAATGGAAGTAAAAGTCTCCATGGTTGTTTGCTTGAACTGTAATCTCGTCTTGATAGTCTTTCTGGCTGCGAACAAAGGCATTTTTGCTCGAATCGAACTTGAAACCTTTTTGTTCTAGCTTTGCAGTCACCATTTCGATAACTTCTTTTTTTGTCTTATCTTTTACGGATAGCTCTTCGCTTGAGGCTGAAGTTTCAGTCAAAGCGTGATTTTTTTCGTCGCTTGATTGGCTGTCTTTGCTCGCACATGAGTCCAGCAAAGCGCAAAGTAAAAGCG
Source organism: uncultured Candidatus Obscuribacterales bacterium (assembly GCA_964519785.1). GTDB lineage: Bacteria > Cyanobacteriota > Vampirovibrionia > Obscuribacterales > Obscuribacteraceae > Aved-18. Next base: position 14,338 of record CAZFKB010000059.1, read on the forward strand.
GCAGAAATATAACTAGATTTACAGACCTTGCTAATTTTGCCGCTTTTGCTGAAACTGACATCTATTTGTTTGAGTCCTTTTTACCAAATATTTTAGCGAATAGAGCACCAAGCCCTACCACTGCAAGCACAATCAATTTTTTGCCTGCGATAAAGAGACCAAGTGCCCATTTCCAGAGTCCGCCAAGTAAACCCATTTTGGCTGCTGCCGCCATTGCGCCACCACCTAAAATGAGCCCTGTCAGACCATAGCCTGATGCTTTGTCTTTGCCTTCGACATATTCGCCATAGGTATTGCCTTTGGTGAATTCGGTCTTGTTTAAAAGAGCCATCACTTTAGTTTTGTTTTCAGGAAATTTTTCCTGGCTTGTGACAAGGTTCATCGACAAAACACCTTTTCGACCAAGTATTCGGGTGTTGTAATTGATGTCGGTAACAGGTGCAGTGGCTGAGTCTTGGTCTTTGACTTCTATTGCCCAGATTACCTGGTGTTTGTTCTTTTCATATTGTGGTTTTTCGGCCCAGCCACCAACATAGATTGGTGGCAAATTCATGCTTTTGCGATGCTCGTTATTTTCTTTGGTGCCTTCTTGATAGGTTTTGAGAATTTCGTCGGGCTTTAAGTCTTTCGCGTCTTTATCGTGAACATAACCGGAATCTTCGAATCGGCTTATGACATAAAAAGAATTTGCTTCTTCTTCTTTGCTATTTTCTTTTATAGCTTCAGCTGGGAATACGATTCCAAGCGCACCATCAGGTGTGCTCCCAGATGATTCAAGGAATTTTTTAGCCAGCTCTTTGTCGGCGAAAACGTAGCCTGCAGGCAAATCTATAGAAGCAAGATTATCGCCAAGAATTATATGTGCAGGACCAGGAGTGATTCCTTTTTCTTTGAGGTCTTCAGCAAAAGCTGTTCCCGCGGAAAATAAAGATAGAAAAACGAAACAGGATACCGCAGTTAAACGCAAGAGCGAAGTCATCTAGAGCTCCTTTTATTGGGAAGCTTTAATAATAACCTATTATTCTCCTGCTCTTTATCTATTTAGACAAAGTTGATGGTTGTCAGGCGGTTTCGGACTTTAACCTTTGCTTCCGACCAAAATGATGTTTGTGCCGACCTGGTATGGCAAACCGGTTTTGGGGTTTTTGATCTTGCCGTTTGCGTAAAACCCAACAGAACCTGTTTTGAATTCGCGGGCTTCGGCGGTTAATGTTCCCCAGATTTGTCCGTCTGGCGTTTTCAATTCCAGAATAAGGCTTTTAGGCGCTTCGTTATCAACTACTTTAGACACGCGGATACCCTCACATTAGGTGTTCTTAGACAGAGAGTCTAAAAGTTTAGTATTACAGCAATCATCTGTCAAAAATTGGCAAAAAGAAAATTGTTTATCCATAGTAGTAGAATTCCTGCACCACTAAAATGCGTCACTAAAAAAAATAGGAGTCGATAATGGAATTCAGACAACTTGGAAATAGCGGATTGAAAGTACCCGCGCTCAGTTTTGGTGTCGCTACATTTGGTGGCAAAGGCGATCTTTTCAAAGCCTGGGGAAGCACTGACGTAAAAGAAGCAAGCCGACTCATAGATATGTGTATGGATGCGGGAGTGAATTTTTTCGACACTGCAGATATTTATTCAAGAGGCGCATCAGAAGAGATTCTGGGCAAAGCTATCGGCAAAAAACGCGATGAAATGATAATCTCCACAAAAGCTACATTTGCGATGTCAGACAAGCCAAATGATGTCGGTTCTTCTCGTCATCATTTGATCAAGGCTTGTGAAGACAGCCTTCGCCGTTTACAGACTGACTATATAGATGTTTACTATATGCATGGTTTTGACGCTCTGACGCCAGTGGAAGAGGTCTTGTCTACACTTGAACACCTGGTTCAAAGCGGAAAAGTAAGATATATAGGTTGTTCGAATTTTTCTGGATGGCATTTGATGAAATCGCTTGGTGTGAGCGATAAATTCGGCTGGTCGCGTTATGTTGCAAATCAGGCTTACTATTCTTTGATTGGCAGAGAGTTCGAATGGGAGTTAATGCCGCTTGCTCTTGATCAAAAAATAGGCACAGTTGTCTGGAGTCCACTTGGTTGGGGAAGATTGACCGGCAAAATAGGGCGTGGTAAGCCGATTCCGCAAGTCTCTCGTTTGCACGCTACGGCTGAATATGGACCACCTGTAGACGATGAATATTTGTATTTGGTTGTTGATGCACTGGAGGCGGTGGCAAGCGAAGTTGGTAAATCTGTTGCACAGGTCGCCTTAAACTGGTTATTGCAACGTCCAACTGTGTCTAGCGTAATTATTGGAGCTAGAAATGAAGAACAGTTGAAACAAAATCTTGAGTCGTTTGGATGGAATTTGACTGGTGAGCAAGTAGCCAAACTGGATGCAGCAAGCAAACAGACGCCCATTTATCCGTACTGGCATCAGCGACATTTTGCTGAGCGCAATCCGCTACCCGTTTAGAAATATTTGAGTCAAATCAATCGTTTGACAAAAGATTCATGCGAAGCTCGGTGTATTTTTCATTTTCCGGCTCGAGTGACATTGCTTCAGCTGCAGCGCGAATTGCTTCTTTTGTGTTACCGCAAGAATCAAGATAAATGGCAAGCTGATACCACATAAGAGCATCTTTTGGATCCAGTTTCACCGCCTTAGCCTGACTCTCAAGAGCTTCTAATGTTTTGCCCTGGTCTTTGCTTTGCCACGAAGCCAAACCGCTCCAGCCAGGTGCAGAGTCTGGAACTTCTTTCAAGGCATTTTGATAAAGTTCTTCCATTTTGGAAGGGTCAGCATGTTCGTCTGCCTCTGAAATGATATCGAGACAATTGAAATTCGAAGCGTTTAATTTGAGCCCATCCTGAGCGAATTTAATTGCATTGGTGTTATTGCCTGCCTCAAGATAAGCTTTTGCGGCGCGCGAAAATCTTTCGCTATTTCCAGAATCTAGCTTGCACGCCCTTGCATAACTTTCGGCTGCTTCACTATATTTCTTTTGAAGTTCGTTTTGCACTGCGTTGGCGTGCCAGGATTCGACCCAATTACCAGCAACCTTAGTTAGATCGCTAGCTTCTTGGGTGGAGTCTTCTTTATTTAGTGTTTTCGCTTTAATCAATTCTAAGAGCCCGAGTACATTCATCGGTTCGGCTTTGTTCGCTCGTTTAAAACAGGTCAGCGAATTGGGCAAATCTTCTTTGGTTTGATAATAAATGCCTGCGTAATAGTCGCGTTCAAAATTGGAATCATTTGTATTTGAAAGTGCTTTGGCAAGTGTTGTATCAGCTTCTACTTGATTGAGTTTGAGTTGAAGCAGGGCGAGCAAGGCTTTATTCTGGGGTGCGCCAGGTTCTTTGGTATCGAGCATAGTGACTATTTCGACTGCTTTTACTTCCTCGTCATTTAGGCGCAAAGCGTTTGCGTAGTCTCTTTGAAATTTGCTGTTTTTAGAATTGTTTTGTGCTGCGTCCTTGAAACTGGCAAGGGCTTCTTTTGTTTGTCCTTTGATAAGCTGAATTTGACCTCTTGCATCAGCAGCCTTTGCTAATTCAGGATAAATTTTATTTGCTTCGATATAGTTGGCTATTGCACTGTCGAAACTTCCCTGGTTGCGTTCAGATTCAGCCTTTTGGTATACGGATTCGGCTCTAAGCCAATCAAAATAATTGCCTCTGCCAGGGAAATCTTTAAAGGCCAGAAATGAAAAAAATGCCATTACGAAAAAGGCCGCTACGCAAGCACCGATACCAAATATAGTGCTCTTTTTAGTGTCACTCTTTTGGATGGGCAAAGTTTCTTGTGATTCTTGCACTTGCGAAGAATCTGGTAATCGAGGATTCTGCTGTGGCGTCGACGGATTCTGCTGTGGCTTTTGCTGCTGTTGTTGCTGTTGCACTGATTGTTGTTGTTGATTTTGATCAATAGTGATCTGTTCAGGATTGAACGGTGTGGTTACTACAGTTTTGTCTAGATCTGGCGGGATCTGCTGTATTTCCTGCAAAGGAGATACAACTGTTTTCTCTTGATTTTCCAACGACAGCGGTGTGGTGGCTAGGGTCTTTTCCAGTTCTTGATAGTCATTGTTTAAATGTGGTGATTGCAACAACGGAGTTGTCACAACAGTTTTTTCAAGGTCATCCAAGTCATGATTCGATGCGATCTCGTCTTCTGGCAGACGTAGCGATTTTAATTCCTTAATTTCAGACAGGATTTTTTTTGCATCTTTGTGTCTGTTTTTTTGAATCAATTCGGCACATTTTTTCGACAATTTCTCTATTTTTCTGTCTATTGAACTGTTGACGCCGCCTTGGGAAGTGGAATCCAGTCGAAATTTATCTGGATTAAAAGGACTCATCTACTGGACATTCCTTTGACTACATCTGCGCCAAGCAATTCTTCCAGGGTGATTCTTTTTGCCTTATCTAGATCGGGCGAATTTTTCTTTTCCGGAATTTGCGCTGTAACTGATTGTTTTGGTTCGGCGTCCTTGGCTTTTAAAGGCTGGACAAAAGGTTTATTTTCTTTTGGGGTCTCTTTTTTCTGAATCGTCAAATCGGAGACTGGGGTTTCGATTTCGCTTGTCCGATCTATCGGTTTTTGAACGCGAACCGATATCGGTTTAGATTTTGGCTTGCGGGGTTTCTTCTTGGGTTTGACAACTTCGACTTCGGTTGTTTGTGGCGAATACATGTCTGCATACGAGTATGCGCGTCGCGCTTCTGCCTCAAGTTCGCAAAGCGAAAGACAGGCTATACCCGCAAGAAGAGTCTTGCAGATAAGGGAATTTAAAAATGACCTTGTCTGTTTATTCATGGCAAGTATTGTACTGCAAGAAGACTCAAGACTTTGCCGGGTTTGTGATTTCTTCGCTTAGCCCTTTTTTAGTCTTTTGATGTTGGATAGCTAAACCAATTGAAAGTGCCAACAGGACTAGAAAAGAAGCCATCCATAAATAAAATCCGATACTTGGATGCAAAAAGGTGAGCTTAACAACTCCGGCGTCATCGTTATAAACGTTCATTTTGCCAAGCGAAAACGTGTGCAAACCAGAAAGAAGTGCAAATAAGCTGCACATTGCTGCAGTCAGGTAGCTCTTTTCTTGTAACATGAGCAGCGCGACCACATAGAAGATATTGGCGAATTGGGCAAACTGTCCGATGAAAATTGCCATCAGTCCTTTGTATAAGCAGACCCAGCCAAACCAGGTAATTAAGTCTCCCATCACTTTTTTGTCCTGAACCATTTGATATGACTGGAATTCGAGCGCTGGAGTTAAACAGGCAAGTGCGAACAGGACCATGCTTGCGACTACAACTTTAGATGCGGTGCTTTTCACTGTTGTTTCCTTCTTTCTACTTTTTTCGACTTCTTTCGACTTCTTTCGACTTCTTTAGACTTCTTTAGACTTCATCTGCTTCTTCGACATTTCCTTGTGAGAATTACTGGATAAATACTCGACAATTACTCGACAAATTATTCTTTGAAATAGATCTTCCCAAATTTTTCAGGGCTTGATTTAACTTTTCTCGACAAGACAAATGGTTTTTAATAAAAGCAAGGCGGCAAAAGCATTTCTTTTAAGTGTTCCATATAATGTCTCTGTGAAGGAGGGGCAGGTTATGCTTGCAAGTCCCGCCAAATCCCTCGATTGGGCGCATCCTATTGTTTCTGAGTGGTTTACCACTAAATTTGGCACGCCTACAGAACCTCAAATAGCCGTCTGGCCAGTCATTTTGTCGGGTCAAGATGCACTGATTTGTGCGCCG
>CAZFKB010000060.1:0-12168 GCA_964519785.1 uncultured Candidatus Obscuribacterales bacterium
CTGTTCAGCCGTTTGTTTTTGGGGTTCGAAAACGAGCAGATCTTCCACGTTGACACCCGAGACTTGATATTTGATTTGCGAATCGTTCAATCCATTTATTGTTCTAATTTCTGGCATGCTTGCCCCGCTTGCAGGTACAGCTGTAAAGTCCAGCCCAAGCGCTTCTGCCATCCAGACGCGAAACGAAACTTTTGTAGTATTAGTCTGTTCAAGAAAAATTCCAAGATAATCTCTGGCTCTAGTCATAGCCACATACAAAAGACGTCTGCGCTCAGCGGCATCCATTTCGCCTTCGATAGTCTGAGCATATCTCCACCAGGGACATTTATCTTCGTCATCGTCGCGTACCGTATTTAAAGCAAAGCCATAGTGCGAACCAAAGAGAAAGCGGTCTTTTGGTCTTGCGACAGAAGTCGAAAAATTGGGAAGACAAATTGCGGGAAACTCAAGCCCTTTTGAAGCATGAATAGTCATTATTTTGACCGAATCGGTGGTGCCGATTGGAGTATCCGATTCGCGCTGCGAAAATTCACGCATGAGACTAAGACGCTCGGCAAATTCAAGACACGACAACTCTTCTTGCTCTTTAGCAAGCGAAACAAGTTTCCACAAATTGCGCGACTTTTGCAGTCCATTTGCGTTTTGCGAACTGGCAAGCAAAATAAGGTCGTAACCAGTTTGTCTGATTATGGATGCAAGCAGATCACCTATCGGCATGTGAAGCGAATCTTGAATCATCCGGCGAAGCATACGAACAGCTCGTGGCAAACGTTCGTACTTGTGTCTATTTTCACTCTGACAGGCAGATTCTATCGCCTGCCATAAGTCTGTCTTACAATCTGGCTTCTGCCCGATTTCGTGAATGATATCATCCGCTATACCAAATAGAGGCGAACGCAATACTCCTAAAAGCGAGTGACTATCTTTTGGATTTCCTAAAAATCGAAGCAGATTCTCAAGGTCTAAAATTTCTTGTCTCTTGAAAAAACCTGTACCTGCATAAGTACTGAACGGAATGCCATAGCGGGCAAGTCCCCATTCGATAGCAGTGAAATCGCTATTGCGTGAAAGCAGAACAGCAAAATCACCATAACGAAGCGTTCTAGTCACTTCGCCCTGGGCATTGAGCAAAGGGGCCTTCGAATTGACTTTTTCTTGTATCCAACGAGCTACCGCTGCAGCTTCTAAATATTTCTTTTCTGGAAAAGGTGAATTTTGATAATCGCAGTTGGTATCAACAATCACCAAATTGATATTTGAAGGTTCTTCCTCTAAAGCCGGCTTGCGAAATGGATCTAAGGCATCAAACCTGGCAAGATACGATGCTTTGTCTTTGTCATTTTGACTGACAAGTAATTTATCAAATATATAGTTGACGAAACCGACCAGATTTGGATGACTGCGAAAAGACATCGAAAGCCTTGTCAGCTCATGTGATTCTTTATCTGGGTCTGAATAAAAGGATTTCCATTCATTGAAAGTTGAAACGTCTGAACCTTGAAATTTGTAAATAGACTGCTTCTCATCTCCAATAACGAACATACGTGTACTGGGACCAGCTAAAAGACCGACAAATTGTGACTGAATCTTGTTTGTATCTTGAAACTCATCGACCAAAATTGCATGTGTGGTGGCAGCAAAATACTCTTTGGCAGGAGAATCAGGACTTTGAAGCAAACTGAGTGTTTTGCCAATCAAATCGTCGTAGTCGAGTTTAACCAGATGGTCTTTTTCAGCTTCGTAAAAAATACGCGCCTGATTGTATAAACTAACAAACCACTCGATCGATTCAAGACCAGGCATCGAGTCTTCGGTAATTTCGCTTGGCAAATCGCCAATACGTAATTTGACCAGCTCACGCATGGTGCGAAAACAATCTTTTACTGCTTTTGCGTCGTCTTTGTTGCCACCAATGCGCAAATTCACGTCATTAAATAGTTTGAACAAGCTCCAGATTTCAGCCGACTTTTTATGGTCGTGATGCAAATCGTCGCTTTGAAGACCCTGATGAATAGAATCAATCGTTTGTAAATAGCTTAGCCGTTGCTCTTCTAAAGTTGCAACACCAACGCTCGTTTGGCTCAATTCTAAATGAGAGCGAGTCCAGCTAACGTGTCCGACCACCTCGCGCATTATTTGACACTGCATATAGTGCCGCCAGGTATTTAGATGTTGCAGTAATGCACCACGGTCTTTGTGCTGCATTTTTTCGAGCGCCTGCCTAAACTCAGCTCCAGAAAGCATCGCCTTTTGCAAAAGAGCACGCACTTCTTCGAAGTTCAAGTCTACAAGCAGTTGTGCTTGAGGTAACTGCTTCTGGCTTGCTATCTGAAAAGATTTGTCGATTGACTCGAGAATAAGATCAGCTCGTTCGACCTCGTCGAAAATCTCGAATTGAGGGTCTAATTTTGCATCGCTTGCAAAAGTTTTCAAAATCGATTCACACAAAGAGTGAATTGTACCTATACGGGCTGAATCGATTTCGCCAAGAAACTTGGTCCAGCGAAGAGATTTATCAAGGTCGCCATTTTCTTTTTCAAATTCTGCCAGTTTTTTGAATTTGAGCTTTAGTCGCGACTTCATCTCAGCTGCAGCCTTTCTGGTGAAGGTTACTGCAATAAGATTATTCAGTCCTAGCTCAGAGTTTTGTTTTAAGATCTCGACGTAGCGCTCGACCAGCACATGCGTTTTGCCAGAGCCAGCACCAGCCGAAACGAGCATATTTTTGTCAATGCTATAAGCAGCATGTGCTTGCTGGTCTGTAAGACCTGTGTTTTGGGTCGCAGCGTTTATATTAGACATTAGTCGCTGTCCTCGCTATAACTGGAGACAGCGGCTGAAAGTTCTGGAATACGACAAATTCTTGCATGGTCGCAAGACTTGCAGACTTCACTACCGTTGGGACGCACTGAAAAATTTCCCTTACTCATGCCCTTTTTAAAAGATAGAATTTTTTCCTTAGTAGCATCAAGCAGTTTTGGTGCATCTGGATCCTTTTTCTCTTTGTTGAAATCGAGTTTTCCAATCGATTTACCAGATGTTATGCTCAAATAATTTCCAGTTTTGACAGTTTCGCCTGGAAATAGAACTTGCGAACAGGCAAGCGCATATACGGGCAATTGAATATTGCGACCGAACTCAGCTTCCTTTTCACTTATCGCACTCGAGCTAGACTTATAGTCGACTACTTTGAGCGGTCCATGCATAAGCGATTGTACCGGCAAATGTTGCGGACAATTTGAGCCAACTGCATCTATACGATCGATTTTGCCTCTCAGCTTTACACTCGTCGAACTATCATTCAATACTAAAGGCGGCTCACCGTCCATTCCAAAGCTAGCTTCGCATTTCAGTGGTGTAAAGCCATCTTTGTCTTTGCGCATTCTCTCGTGTTCTTTTGAAACGAAGCGCTCGATGCGAAAAGTCATTTCACGTTTTTGAAATGGCCAGAATTCCTGTCCTAATGCATTAGTATTTTCTTCGAGCCACTTCATGCCTATTTCTATAGACTGACTTAGTCGGTTTTCTATTTGCGCTGGTTCAGCACAATTCAGACAGACATTCTCATCGATTATGCCTTGATAGAAAACTTCGAGCACCTTGTGGTATGCCTGCCCCAGATCTCTTGTATCGAGCTTGAGCTCCGGCTCTTCTACTGGGTTTATAGAAAGCATATGATTTACCCAGTATCTAAATGGACATTTGCCATAGTCATTTAAGCGTGAAGCACTAAAAAATTCGGGCAAACTGACACTCATGGCACCAGCTTGTACGAACTCCTGCAAATTACCATTGTACCTGCTGTCTTTTTGCCCTTCTTGTCTTGCCAGAAGCATCGAAATAGAATCTTGCAACTCTAGGGCGGCATCAGCAAGACTGGGATGGTTTATTTGATCGTGCACGCCAACATTAAACAATGAAGCTATTCGGCTTCGAACCGAAATCGGTTTTTCAAGCCCATCAATAAGTGGTGGCAACTCTTTGATTTGAAACTTATCCGGCTCGCTTGCCAGAATGAAAGAGGGCAGTTTTTCTTCTCCGTCCTGATCCCACATCGGATGACTAACTAAAGTCTTATCGGTGGCGCGATCCAACAGCGACTGGAACAAGCCCATTTCAAAAGACGGGTGCGAGCGCAAACTTTCGATTTTCACGCCAAATCGCTCCCAGTTTTTCTCTTCTTCCTGGGTGACAAAACCTTTATTGCGTTTAGGGCGAGGAAAATCGCCTTCGACCAGGCCTGCAATAAAAACCTTTTTGTATAGTCTGTTTGGAGCAAAATCGAAAGAGCAAATGGTAACTGGCTTGATTGAAGTTTCTACTCGTCTGAAGTTTGCTCGCTCAATTGCATGCAAAAGTTTTTCTTCAAAAGCGGCAAAATCGTATTTAACTATATGATCAAAGCGATTAGAATCATGCAAAATCGAATCTTCAAGCACAAAAGAAGACAAACAATTACGCAATTCAAACAATGAACGATCGACAATCCATGCTGCTTGAGGATTGGTTTCTGCTAAAGATTTCAACTGCTCTAAATCAAAAACATGCTCTAAAACATCTTCACAAAATGCCACCATTTCAGAAAGTGTTTTATGACCTTGAGGTGGAGTCAAGTCGTCAAAAAGCTTTTTGAATTTGGCTTTGTTTCCAGCTTCATATGCCAGATTGAGCCATCCATTATTATTTGAACCTTCTGCACCATCTACAATTTTTTTGAAATAAGATAATTCGATAAACTTTTCTATTTCTTCTTTTGTTAAATCATAAGCACGCGCTTTGAAATAGACGTTACGCAAAATACTGAGTAAATCTGCCCTTTTATAATTATCTTTGTGCAAGCGCAACAGTTTGATTACAAATTGCACCACAGGCTGACTTTTCAAATCGACTGTATCGTCTATAAAATAAGGCAAGCTTGCATCTACAAAAGCAGTCTCAAGGCTGGCTCTGTATTTGCGCATTGAAGGCACCAATACCAGAATCTCTGAGCCAGGAATTTCTTCATTTACCATCGCCTCTTTGACAAGACGCACTACATGGTCCATTTCAAAGGCACGATCAACTGTTCTGAAACACTCGATTGGCGCCTGGGTAATCGCACCTTTTTCAAAGACTCGCTTTTGAGCAGAGGCAAAACCATCCATCAAGTCTTTGTAATTAGGACCTTTCCATATATATTGAACATTTTCGGGGTCGCTTTCGTCATAGTCGAAGACTATTTTTAACTGGTCGGCATGAGGCGCTAACTCATTAAAAACACCCATCTGGAGTTTGTTGAAGCGGTCGAATCCATCAAAGGCAATAGTGTCTATCTTGAGCTTATTCTCTTGAAGAGCAAGCACTTCTCTGCATTTGAAAGCGAGTCTGCGACTGTCTATGTAGCCCAGATTGTCTAGCTCATTCCAGTATTCACCGTATATACGCGCGAGTTCGACGTAACGCGATTCATTAAATGCGGTATCAGTCACCCTGGTCATTACTTCAATAGGACTAAGACCTGCTCTTTGAAATTCATCTATCAGCTCGAGCAAGGCAGCATAGGTTCCCTTGAATTCTGCGACCGGTTCTAGGTTTTGCAATTCGCCACGTTTTTGTAAATTGCTCATGGCTCGCCCTACCACTGTGGCTCTGAGCGATTCGGGAATAAGTTTGAAAGACACCTGTGACTGGCGCAAAATTTGAGCGCACATGTCGTAGAAAGCGAAAATTCGAAGTCCCGCCACCACTTTGATGCCAGATTCTTTCATGTTTTGAACGATCAAACTTTTGATAAATTTTTCGTAGCGCTTGGACGGTACTACAAGCCAGACTTCAGAGCCAGACTGCAATGCAGTTTTCGTAGCAAGCATAAGTTCGCGCACCAGACATTTTGTTTTGCCTGAACGGTAGGGTCCAATTAATATTTCAGCTTTGGACAACTCTTGCTTTTACTTTAGCTTTGCGAATGAAAATGTGCCCGTCGAGATTCGAACTCGAGGCCTTCGGCTTCGGAGACCGACGCTCTATCCAGCTGAGCTACGGGCACGTACCCGCCTATTTTACCAGATTGACTTCTTGCGAAGTTGGCGCCTTGTCTTGAGAATCTTCAAGCTTCTGCACTATCTGCGATGCTTCAGGACTGTTTGCACTCTCGTGCAGCAAGTCTTCACGAATCCAATCGAAAATATGTTTCTCTTCTGCATCAGGGTTCAATTCATCTTTGAGCTTAGGAGGCAGACCCAATGGACGTTTGGCGTCGATGAAAGTGAGGTGATCGATATTTCTAAAAGCTCTCGCTCTTTTCACATCGGTTTTTCCAATCAATGCGGCCACATTCTTTTCGTCCACAACATATATCGATCGCATAGTCGTCTCGGGCAAAAATAGCGCACTTGAAATTGGCGTGATACCGTCGTTCAAAGCATAGAAAAATGGCGTCTTGGCATTATGCTTCAGATCCGGATTAATTTGAACGGCAGCAATATCGCGATTAAGCAGACCTAAAACCGGATGTTCACGCGCTAAGTGAGCTGGCATTTTAGTGGTGATAAAAGTGAATGGATACATAGCGGTGTTTTCTATATATCTAAGTGCTGTAGGCTCCAAATATGGATTGAGCAAATAGCCACCATATGCGATGACTTTGCTTTTTACGTGTTTGCTTGATTCATTCAATTCTTTTAGGCGAGTGTTAATCGAATTAGCGCTCGACAACTCGCCTTTAGGTCCAAGCAATAACTTGGATTTGAATTTACCTGCCCAGATTGGAACAGCACCATCAACATCGTCCCAGGCAAAGTCGTGCAAAAGATTTTCGTTGCGGTCAAAATAAAGTTTCAGTGCAAGACTGTGGTCGAGACGAGTCCACGGCCAGGACAATCTTTTATAGATGCTGTACTGCATCCAGTCTGAAGAGAACAGGGGCGAACCATGAAACATGGTGCCCATGGCAAGAAGCACTCTGACTTTGTCCGAAATTTCAGGCACTACCATCGCTTCGTAAGCAACGTTTCCACCCATACTCAGCGCAACCATTGTGATTTGTTTTTGACCACAATAGTCGTAGAGCTTAGTCAGTTGCTCGCGAAATGCTGGAACTGTAGTTTTTACACGCGTAAGCGTGGGGTAGCGAGCAAGAAAAACTTTGTATGTGCTATGTATGCCACTATCTTTGGTGATATGGCTTATAACCTGATGCCAACGAAAATATGGCAGAAATTCGCCACGTAGCCCATGGACCATCAAAAGAGGCTTACGATCACCCAAAGGAGTTTCATCGTATTGATAAATCTCGACCCCCTTGGCTTCCTTCTTCAAGAACTTTGGATCAAGCGGCGGAAGTTTATATCCAACAGATGTAGGAGTCTCAATTTTGCTTGATTTAGAACGATTTTTCGAAGCCTCGGCAATGACATTTAAATCCGGATCTTCCGTTGTCAAGCGCGAATCTTCAGCAAGCACGGGCATAAAGGCGGAGAGAGACAGCAAAGTGGTTGCAGCCAAAGCATTCACTAACTGTTTGGTATTTTTGGAGAGGGTGCTATTTTTCATGACGCCTTTTAATTTCGTGAATTATAATTGCGAACGGAAAAGTCATATAAATTGTAGAAAAGCTTCTTCTCTGTTTACTTAATCTAACAAATTCTGCATCATTTCTGTAAACAAACTTTAAAGGATTTACCAGCAAATAACTTATGAAGAAGTCAAGAATCTGTTTGTTTTTCTCTGATACCGGCGGCGGACATCGCAGCGCCTGTGAAGCAATCGAAGCGGCTTTGCGCGAATCGATGAATTCGCTCAGCTCAAACCACGGCAAACCGGAACTTCTGGTTGAAAATATCGTAGAAAAAAGTCACCCAGTAAATCGCTACTTCGTTGAGTTCTACAATTATCTTCTCAGACACAACCAGGCTGGTATGAAGTACTACTACTGGTTTATCGAAAATACCAAGCCAAATAATTCAGAGCTTGGTTATCGTCTGGCGAAACCATATTTGATTTCACTGCTCAACGAAATCAACGCAGACGTAATCGTTTCAGTCCACCCAATGAGCAATCATTATTTAGCTCGCGCCATTCAAGACACTGGTCGTGCGGGCAAAACCAAACTCATAACCGTTGTCACCGATCCCAACGGAGACTTCTGGAGCGGCTGGGCCTGCCACGACGCAGATCTGACAATCGTGCCAAACGACCTTGGCAAAGCGACTCTGGTGAAACATGGAATCGACCAGCACAAAATCAAAGTGTTGGGCATGCCAGTACATCCCGAATTCAGCAAACCGGTGCCTTTCACCCCTGAAGAATTTCGCACTCGAATGGGGCTTTCTCCGGACCTTCCGACCCTGTGCTTGAACTCAGGATGGGCAGGCGGAGGCAATATATTGTCTGTATACGAAGCCTTGAACTATGTAGACCGACGCATACAAATAATTTTCTTGTGCGGTCAAAACCAAGAGCTATACACCAGAGCAACCGAGCTAGCTGCAAACTCCAAGCATCCAACAGCTGTTCTACCGTTCCACGACCGCATGTCAGATTTAATGACTGCGTGCGATCTGATGGTCACAAAAGCTGGCGGTCTTACTACATTTGAAGCAGTGGCAAGAAAACTTCCTCTTGCCATAGATATGATCACAAAGCCTATGCCTCAAGAACTAGGGACAGCAAATCTACTTTGCCAGGAAGGTCTTGCACATGCAATCAAAGCGCCAGAGGACATTATTCCAATTGCGCTCACCATGCGCACACGAAAAGAAATAGGTAATCAGCCGCTTCCTTCTCGCTATCAATTAGACAAAACAAGAGCTGTGCATGACATTGCTGAAGCCATTCTTGCAGAAACAGGCGTCAATGTTTTCGGCAGCCACGCTCCAAGCACAAACACCAATTCGACCATAGTGAATCCTGGGCAAACAGGCTCAATGCCGTCTATGCCTTCGATGCCTCAGTTTTAAAACCGAGTCAGAAGGAAAATCAGACTACTTCTGCTGCTTGTTCGAAAGCGTGATAACTACTGCGGACCAATGGTCCGGAAAAGACGTTTTTGAATCCGAGCTCCAGACCGATTTCTTTGAATTCATCAAACTCCTCGGGAGAAACAAATCTTTCTACAGGCAAGTGATTCAAAGTCGGCTGCATATACTGACCTAGCGTAATTAAATCAACACCCGATTTGCGCCAGGCTTTCATGGTGTCAATCACTTCATCTTTAGTTTCACCCAAACCGAGCATGATACCAGATTTGGTGACAAAACCTTTATCTTTTGCGATCCTCAAAAGCTCGAGACTGCGAACGAATTTGCCTTGGGGACGAACTCTCAAGTAGAGCCTTGGCACGGTTTCGATATTGTGATTTAAAACATCTGGCTTGGCGTCTAGCACTACATTTAAGGCGTCCCAGTTGCCGACAAAGTCAGGAATCAACACTTCGATTTTTGTTTTCGGACAGGCAATTCGAGTCTGTCTTATGGTCTCCGCCCAGACACTGGCACCGCCATCTTTCAACTCATCCCGGTTGACCGAAGTAATTACGGCATATTCAAGATCAAGCTTGGCAATGGCATCAGCCACTCTGCGTGGCTCGTCCAGATCCAATTCGGTTGGTTTGCCGGTAATTACATTGCAAAAACCACAACTACGGGTGCAGATATTTCCCAGAATCATGAAAGTTGCAGTGGAGTGCGACCAGCATTCGCCCCTGTTAGGACATGCGGCCGATTCACAAACTGTATGCAAATCGTTGTCTGTAATGAGCTTTTTGACCTTTGCATAAGCTGGCGAACTTGGCAGCCGCACTTTCAACCAGTCGGGTTTAGATCTTGTGCGACCTTTTGGTTCGGACTCATTTAATTCTGTCAAAGTTTTATTATTCATTTATATTCGTGCTAGTTGGATGTGCCCTGAGCCTCGATCTTAGCCAAATTATAAAGATTCGACTCCCCTAAATATGACATACTTTCATGGTCAAACTCCAGTCGTCAAGTTTGTCTTAAGCAACTTGCAACGAAACAGGACACCAAAGAGCCATGCCAAGAAAACCAATAGAAATAACCGAAAAAATCGAGTATCTCTCCATCCTGGACGAGAATGCCAATGTCGATACTAAGCTTGAACCCAAGCTCGACAACGACACCCTCAAAAAGATGTACCGCTTTATGCTTTTGGGACGCCGCACAGACGAGCGTATGCTCAAAATGCAACGTACAGGCAGACTCGGAACATTCCCACAGGCTTCAGGTCACGAAGCGGTCAGCATAGGCTCTGTTTCGGCTATTGAAAAGACCGACTGGCACATCCCGGCATACAGAGAACTAGCCGGCATGCTCTATCGTGGTTGGTCGCTCGAAAAAATTATCTTATATTGGAATGGTTATGAAGAAGGCGCGGTTCCCCCCAAAGGCGTGAACGACCTTCCTTACTGCGTTCCTGTTGCAAGTCAACTTTTGCACGCAGCAGGTGTTGGCATGGCGATGAATATCAAAGGTGACAAAAAAGTCGCTCTTACATATTTTGGTGACGGCTCATCATCAGAAGGCGATTTTCATGAAGCACTCAATTTTGCATCGGTGTTTAAAGCGCCTGTAATCTTCGTTTGTCAGAATAACCAGTATGCAATTTCAGTTCCGCTTTCAAAACAAATGAATTGCAAAACACTGGCTCAACGCGCAGTTGCATACGGAATGCCGGGAATCAAAGTAGATGGCAACGACGTTCTTGCTATGTATGTTGCAACAAAAGAAGCCGTAGACCGTGCTAAAGCTGGTGGCGGTCCTACTCTTATCGAAGGCTTGACCTATAGATTCACACCTCACACCACTGCCGACGACCCCAAACGTTATCGCAGTGAAGACGAATCGAAAGAATGGTTTGGCAGAGAACCATTGACCCGTTTTGCTAAATATCTACAAAACAAAGGTGTGATGACCGCGAAAGACCTCGAAGAAATGGAAGCCGAGGTTGATGCCGAAATCAGAGCTGGTATCGAGCGCTCTGAGCAACTTTCAAAATCAGACGAATTGATGAATCCGCTTGCAATGTTCGACTATCTTTATGGCGAAGAAACCGAGCATCTCAAAGCACAAAAAGAAGAGCTCAAACAATATCTCGAGCACAAGAAAAAAGGTAAAAAACAACAGAATCACACGGCTCACACGCAAATGAGCAGCGCAAAGTAGGGAGTTATAGAAATGGCAGGCACAAAAGAAATGAATATGGCGAAAGCCATCAATCTAGCCCTCCACGAGGCTCTTGAGCGCGACGAAAACGTAGTGGTCATGGGCGAAGACGTTGGTTACGACGAAGGCGTATTTCGTATTACCGAAGGGCTTGTTCAAAAATACGGCGAGAAGCGTGTAATCGACACACCTCTTGCAGAAGCAGGCATTATGGGTACCGCCATCGGTATGTCCATTTATGGATTGCGTCCAGTTTGCGAAATTCAGTTTTCCGATTTCGCCAATTATGCTTTCAACCAAATGGAATCGCACGCTGCACGTTTTCGCAACAGAACTCGCGGAGCAGTCAAAACCCCGCTTGTGATGCGCATGCCGTCAGGTGGTGGTATTCGTGCTCTCGAGCACCACTCTGAGTCTCGCGAAGCGACCTGGGCGCATGTCCCGGGACTGAAAGTGGTTATGCCTTCTGGACCAAGAAGCGCTAGAGCTTTGTTGCACAGCGCCATTCAAGACGATGACGCCGTTGTGTTCTATGAACCAAAATCGCTCTATCGTTTGTTCAAAGAAGAAGTCCCCGACGAAATCGAGACTTTCCCAATTGGCAAAGCTCAAGTAGTCAAAGAAGGAAAAGACCTTACCGTTGTTTCTTTTGGTGCAAGTTTCAGAGTTGCTCTAGACGCTGTCGAAACACTCGAAGAAGACCAGGATGTGAGCATCGAGTTGATTGACTTGCTTTCAATCTCACCTATGGACCATGCCACCATTTGCAAATCGGTCGAAAAAACCGGTCGCCTTGTAGTTGTGCACGAAGGTCCGCGCAATCTGGGTATTGCCGCTGAAATCATCGCTCGTGTAAATGAAAACGCATTTCTTTCATTAGAAGCGCCGATCAAGCGTGTCACTGGATACGATGTACCGATGCCCTATTTCTCAAAAGAACAATTCTTCTTGCCCGACGCCGATAAAGTTGCGCTCGCCTGCATGGAAACAATCAAATTCTAGGAGTAAAAAA
>CAZFKB010000060.1:12178-20085 GCA_964519785.1 uncultured Candidatus Obscuribacterales bacterium
CTTCCTTCTTCCCGACCTCGGCGAAGGCATTCACGAAGCTGAAATCATCGCCATCAAGGTGAAAGTGGGTCAAAGCGTAAAAGAAGACGACATTCTTTTCGAAGTAGAAACCGATAAAGCGGTCGTCGAAGTACCTTCACCCTTTACTGGTGTAGTTCAAGCAATCCACGTCAAAGAAGGCGAAGTGGCAAAGACTGGCTGCTCAATGATAACCATTGGCACCGGCGCTGGTGCTTCAAGTGCTCCAGCCAAAGAAGAAAAAGCAGCCAAAGTTAGCGATACCAAAACTCAAATACTTACTCCAGTTGGCGGTGCAAGCACAAACGGCGGCAACGGCAAAGCAGCCCCGGCGCCTGTTCAAACCCAGGCGAAGTCGCAAGCTGCTCACCATGCTAATCGCGACATCCCAGTTCCAGCAGCTCCGGCTGTACGCGCTCTTGCTCGCGAATTAAAGGTCGACCTTTATGAAGTTCGCCCCTCTGGTCCTCACGGTCGGGTGATGAAAGAAGACGTACGAGCATACGCTGCAGGCGCCCTAGAAAGCAAGATGGGAACAGGAGCGGCTGTTGCAACTGGTTCGCGCCCACAACCAGCCATAAGTTTGCACGATAAGTATGGTGGCGGCGATGAAAAATCAGAAAAATCTGGTGGTTCATCCAGTTTTTCAACACCGTCTATGCCATCAGTTCCCGGCGAACTGCCTGACTTCACCAAACATGGTCAGGTCGAGCGCGTTCCCCTTCGCTCGATAAGAAAGAAAATTGCCCAAAGCATGATGAAGTCATGGACGACCATTCCTCACGTCACCACTTTCGACGAAGCCGATATCACCGCACTGAACCAAACTCTCAAATCTGTAGAGAAAAGCTTTGCAGAAAAGACTGGTTCGCGCCTGACTCTTACTGCAATAGTAATTAAAGCAGTAGTGAGCGCACTGCAGAAGTATCCGCAATTCAATTCGAGCCTCGACGATGAAAAGTCAGAAATCGTATTCAAAAAATACTACAACATAGGTATTGCGGTAGCCACCGACAAAGGCTTGATTGTGCCGGTTATACACAACGCAGACCAAAAATCGCTCACTCAAATTGCAATTGAATTGCAAGACATCGCAAACAAAACACGCGCTGGAAAAGTTGAGCTTGAAAAATTGCAAGGCGGTACTTTCACTATCACCAATATTGGTGCCATTGGTGGCACTAATATGTCGCCCATGATTAACCATCCCGAGTGCGCAATCTTAGGTATGGCTCGTGGTGCAGACAAACCAGTCGTGCGCAACGGCAATATCGAGATTGGAACTATCTTGCCTTTAGCATTATCTTTCGATCACCGATTGGCTGATGGTGCCGAAGCAGCATATTTCGTTCGTCATATCATTAATCACCTCGAACACCCGCTAAACTTCATTCTGGAGAACTAAAAAATGGTAGTAGGAGAAATGGTCGAACAGGTCGACCTGGTTGTAGTCGGTGGCGGACCCGGCGGCTACACAGCAGCGCTACGCGCAGCCGAGCTTGGCATCAAAACAATCATGGTTGACGAACAACCACGACCAGGCGGTGTATGTTTGAACATGGGCTGTATTCCCTCGAAAGCCTTATTGCACGCAGCAGAAGTTATCGAGCTTGCAAGACACGCAAGAAAAATCGGACTTGAATTCAGCGATCCCAAAATAAATGTAAAAGAGCTCGTTGCCTGGAAAGACGACGTAATCGAAAAACTCTCGCAAGGTATTGTAGGAATGTGCAAATCTGCAAAAGTAGAGCGCCTCATTGGTCGTGCAAACTTTGCAGACTCACGCTCACTTCGCGTTGAGCGTGAAGGTGAATCGGCAGTGCGTGTCAAATTCAAACACGCTATTCTTGCTACCGGTTCGAGCCCAACTAAGCTGCCCATGCTGTTTCCAAACAAAGACGACATGAATAGCGATTTGATTATGGATTCGACATCTGCTCTTAAGGTAGATGGCGTTCCTAAAAAATTGCTCGTAGTAGGTGGTGGTTACATAGGACTTGAACTTGGATCTGTATATGCAGCCCTTGGCTCAGAAGTAACCGTAGTCGAAATGACTGATGGTCTTTTGCCTGGCTGCGACCGCGATTTAGTTCGTCCGCTCCAGAATAAGTTAACCACAGCATTCAAAAATATTTTCCTTGATACCAAAGTGAAAAGTCTTGAAGTCAAAGGCAAATCTGTTCACGCACAATTTGCACCACCTGAAGGCAATAAAGACATTCCAACCTCGATGGACTTCGACAAAGTCTTAATTGCAGTCGGACGCAGACCCAATTCCGAAGGCGTTGGGCTGGAAAATACCGAAGTCGAAATCGACAAGCACGGCTTTGTCGTAATTGACGAACAATGTCGCACTGCCGACAAACGTATTCTTGCAATTGGCGATGTTTCTGGACAACCAATGCTTGCTCACCGCGCAATGCGACAAGCTTTCATTGCAGCTGAGGTCTTGGCTGGCAAACAATCGCAATTCGATAATCGCGCGATTCCTGCAGTTGTTTTCACCGAACCCGAAATTGCCTGGTGCGGAATAACCGAAACCGAAGCCAAAGAAAAAGGTGTAAAGGTTGCAGCAGCTCGTTTCCCCTGGTCCGCTAACGGCCGGGCAATGACAATTGCTGATACCAATGGCAGCACCAAAGTAATCTACGATCCGGAATCGCATCGCGTTTTAGGAGTAGGCATGGTCGGACCTCGCGCCGGTGACTTAATCGCCGAAGCTGTCCTTGCCATGGAAATGGGAGCTTGCCTGGAAGACCTGGGTGCCACCATCCATGCCCACCCGACTTTGTCTGAGACCCTGAACGAAGCCGCTTTGACTGCACTTGCTCGCATAGAGCGCCAGGCAGTAAAAGTCTAGACAAAAATCTAACTGTAACTGTAACTGTAAAAGATTCCTGTCCGATTTCTCACTTTTGGGTTTAACGGATCCCGTGACACGTGACGCGTTAAACGTGACTCGTGACCCGTGACACGTTAAACGTGACTCGTGACTCGTGACCCGTGACCCGTGACCCGTGACTCGTGACCCGTGACCCGTGACTCGTGACCCGTGACACGTGACCCGTGACTTGTTATTGATGACATAGAAGGCGTGCGCAAAAGTTAAAGACGACGGGAAGTAAACTTTTGGCTATTTTCCATATGCGTTATGCAATTGACCGCAAGCAGCATTGATGTCAGTGCCACGCTCCAAACGAATAGTGACAGTTTTGCCGGTGCGCCCAGCAAGACTGGCAAAGCGTCTTTGCGCTTCTAGTGTCGGGCGGTCGTAATAAGCTTTGCCTGAATCGTCGTAAGTCGGATTGTAAGGAATGAGATTTATATTGCAATTGATATCGCGAACTAACTCGGCTAACTCGCGCGCTTGTTCGGCACTATCCGTGACACCAGATAAAAGAACGTATTCAATTGTAATGCGTCGATTATTAGTGCCCTGATACTCTCTCAGAGCGTCCATTAATTCGTCGATTGGATACTGTTTAGTGATTGGTACCACTTCTTCGCGGGTGAAAGTATCTGGTGCGTGAAGCGACAATGCAAGGGTAACTGGAATTTTTTCTTTTGCCAATCTTCGAATTCCGGGAATTACACCAGATGTCGAAACAGTGATGTGACGTCCACCGATTCCTACTTGCTCGATTAATCTGTGGATTGATTCGATAACATTTTCAGTATTTAAAAGAGGTTCACCTTGCCCCATATAGACTACATTGGCTACACGTTTGCCCGATTCTCTTTGAATAGACATAACCTGGTCAACGATTTCTTCGCTTGTCAGATTGCGCTTGAAGCCAAGATAACCTGTAGCACAAAACGAGCATCCAACAGCACAACCCACCTGACTGGATACGCAAGCAGATAGTGAATCGCGGTCTTGAAAAGTCATGAGGACAGATTCGACTAGTTTGTTATCCGGCAAAGCGAAAAGATACTTGCGGGTGCCATCGCGACTGACTTCTATATGTTTTTGCTCTAAGCGAGCAATTTTGGAGCGCTCGGCTAACTTTAAACGTAAATCAGCTCCAAGATCGGTCATTTGCTCGAAAGACTGAGCCCATTTGGAATAAATCCAGGTATGGAGCTGCTTGGCTCTAAACTTGGGCAGACCCAGCTCTTTGACGAACGACTCTAGTTCCGCCAGGGAAAGCCCCGACAGTGCTTGCTTTTCAGGTTCAGCTGTTTGAGAAATTTTGTTGCCTTCCATTGCAAAGACCAGCGTTTCTTACCAGATTACCAGGTATCATGTCATAGACGATTTAGCGGTATTATATATTTCCGCAAATATTACCTTTTAAGGGGTTTTTAGATGTCTGACTGGGATGAGAATTTTCGCAACTTTGTCAAAGGAATCTTTGGCGACACCAATGAGCGCAAGGTTCAAAGGTTGCAAAGTTATGTCACCAAAACTAACAGTTTCGAAGAACAGATGTCAAAACTGTCAGACGATGAGCTTCGTGGCAAAACAGCTGAATTTCGCAAAAGAATAGACGACGCTCTAAAAAATGTCCCAGACGTCAAACTGATTCCAGACGACGTTCCCAAAATGCCCGGTCAGCTTCGTACTCAAAAAGACAAAGTTCTTGGCGAAGTGCTCGAGCAGATTTTGCCTGAAGCATTTGCCACCGTGCGTGAAGCAGGCAAACGTGTACTGAATATGCGCCACTTCGATGTTCAAATCTTAGGTGGTGCTGCGCTGCACTTCAACAAAATCGCTGAAATGCGCACAGGTGAAGGTAAGACACTTGTAGCCACACTTCCTGTTTATCTGAACGCCCTTGCTGGACGAGGAGCTCACGTAGTCACAGTTAACGACTACCTGGCAAGACGTGACGCCGAGTGGATGGGTCAACTTTATAAATTTTTGGGCCTAACAGTTGGACTGGTTTACTCACACCAACCCGACTGGGAAAAGTCAGATGCTTATAGATGCGACATCACATATGGTACCAACCACGAATATGGTTTCGACTATTTACGCGACAACATGCGCACAGATATCAATGACCTCGTGCAGCGTCCGTACTTCTTTGGAATCGTAGACGAAGTAGACAACATCTTGATTGATGAAGCCAGAACACCGCTCATTATTTCGGGCGCACCAGCTGAGTCTTTCACCGAAGTATATAAAAAGATGGCTCAAATAGCGCCACTGCTCGAGCGCGCCGCTGACAAAGAAGCCGAAGACGCCGATTACTGGGTCGACGAAAAACAAAAATCGGTCCTTATCACAGAGCGCGGTGTTATTAACGCTGAAAAATTGCTTGGCGTAAAAGACTTGTTCGACATGCACTTCAACCTGCACCACCACCTGGTCCAGGCGCTGAAAGCAAAAGAGTTGTTCAAACTCGATTCTGAATATGTCATTCGTCCAAACGATGACGGCGTTCCAGAAATTACAATCGTAGACGAATTCACCGGACGTATGATGGTTGGTCGTCGCTGGTCCGAGGGTCTGCACCAGGCTGTAGAAGCCAAAGAAAACGTGCCGATTCAAGAAGAGACCATGACTTTCGCGTCAATCACTTATCAAAACCTCTTTCGTCTTTATCCAAAGCTTGCCGGTATGACCGGTACCGCGATGACAGAGGCGCCAGAATTCCAAAAGATCTACAACCTTGAAGTTGTGGCGATTCCTACCAACCGCCAGGCTCAGCGTATCGACCACGCTGATATCATCTACAAAACAGAAATGCAAAAGTATTACTCGGTGGTCGAAGAAATCATCGATATGCATTTGTCTGGACGCCCGGTTCTTGTAGGTACAGTAAGCATCGAGCGCTCTGAATTATTGAGCGAACTGCTGACCAAGCCTCAGCGAATGAATGAATATTTGCTTCGCAAAATAAATAAAATGGCTGAATATGTCAAAAAGCACAATCTCGACAGCCAGCCCATTAAAGACCTCAAAAAAATTATGGAACGACCAGGCGCAATTGAAGTCGAAAAGTTCGACGAAGTGGTTCGTCACATAGATCGCGAACACGGCAAAAAACATCCTGAGTTAATTGAGCGTTTGTTCTCAATTAACACCACAGTACGAGCCATCGCTGCTATAAGAAAAGGTATTCCTCACAGCGTGCTGAACGCCAAGCACCACGAAAAAGAAGCTTCTATCGTCGCTCAGGCTGGACGGAAAGGTGCAGTGACTGTAGCCACCAACATGGCTGGTCGAGGTACCGACATTCTACTTGGTGGTAACGCTGAGTTTCTGGCCAAAGAAGAAATCAAAAAAGAGCATGAAAAGGCAAATGGCAAAGATGCTCCACCAGTCGATTTCGAAGAGCCGGAAGCGCATGCCAAGCTCAAAGAACTGACCAAGAAATACAAAGAGACAACAGATAAAGAACACGATGAAGTAGTTCAAATAGGCGGATTGCACATTCTGGGAACAGAACGCCACGAGTCTCGCCGTATCGATAACCAGCTGCGTGGTCGTGCTGGACGACAGGGAGACCCCGGTTCTGCAAGATTCTTCTTATCGTTAGAAGACCAGCTGATGCGTATTTTTGGCGGCGAAAAAATTGCAGCTCTCATGGATATGATGGGCGCTGATGAAGAGATGCCTATCGAACACAAGATGGTTACACGCTCTATTCAAAACGCTCAGAAAAAAGTGGAAGCTCACAACTTCGATATCAGAAAACACGTTTTGCAGTACGACGATGTTTTGAACACACAGCGCGAAGTGATTTATCGTGAGCGCCGTCGCGTTCTGGAAAACGAAGACCTCAAGAAAAATATTAAAGATATGATTTCGGAACACGTAGAGCTTGTTCTGGAAGCATATATCGAGCCAGATGCACCGTCCGATGTTTGGATGGAAGAGGGTCTGCCCGAAATGATTAGCGTGCTTGAAGCCGACATTCCTCAAATCAACGAGCGTCCGGTCAAACTCACTGCTGAAAATCTAGCGGGAAATTCATATGACGACTTGAGACACAAATTCATCGAAATCGCGCATGATGCTTACGAAATCCGTGAAAAAGAACTAGGTGCTGAAGTATTGCGCAATATGGAACGTCAAATTCTGCTTCGCACAATTGACACTAAATGGGTCGATTATTTGCATAACATCGATCTGCTGCGCGACGGTGTTAACCTCCGTAGTTACGGTCAAAAAGACCCTCTGCAAGAATATAAGCGCGAAGCATTCGATATGTTCACCATGCTTTTGCGACATATCCAGCACGAAGCCATCCAGCTCATTTTCCGTGCGCAACCAGTGGTAGTACCACCAGGCATGAATATCGAAGACATGGAAGGAATGGAAGGACTCGACTTGCAAAGTCTGACCGAACACCTGCCGCCAGAACTACGTGAAGCCTTGGCAATTCATGGTATCACTCTGGAAGATACAGAAGAAACTGAAGACGCAGATGACGACAGTGACGATTCAGAAAAATCCGATGAATCAGAAAAATCCGACGAATCTGACGATTCAGATAGCAAAGACGATAAAAAAAAAACTGAGCAGCACGCTGCCATCATAAGCAAAGATGAAGTTACTCGCATTTGATACAAGCTGTGCGACAGTTTCTCTGGCACTAGCCGAAGATGGCGCAATCAAAGCCCAAAAGCTCATTGCACCTGGCGCTGAGAACAGACAAGAGTCAATCACTCTTTTAGTCCCTGGCATCGAAGAGTTGAGCCAATCAATCAACTGGAGCCCATGCGACCTTGATTTAATTGTGGTAGGTATAGGTCCTGGAAGCTTTACCGGTCTTCGCATCGGGGTAGTTACTGCCCGAACAATGGCTCAAGCACTGGATATTGGTCTTGCAAGTTTGAGCACTTTCGATTGCTTTGCAAATTTAGTCGAGCAACCATCAGGCTTTGTACTCGATGGAGGTCGCGGACATTACTTTGTATCAATTCCAGATGAAGAG
>CAZFKB010000061.1:0-2118 GCA_964519785.1 uncultured Candidatus Obscuribacterales bacterium
GGTGGTGGCTCAGTACCGCGACCTGGCGAAATTTCTTTGAGTCATTACGGAATTCTGTTTATGGACGAATTCACCGAATTTCCGCGCACACATATAGACAGTTTGCGTCAGCCCTTAGAGACCAATCGCGTAACGATTTCGCGCGCCATGCAAACACTTACTTTTCCTGCATCCTTTGTTCTTGTGGCAGCTTGTAACCCATGTCCTTGTGGCTATAAAAATGACACGGTTCAAAGTTGTGTCTGTACATCAGGTCAGGCGATGCGTTACTGGAGTAAAGTGTCAGGTCCAATTTTAGACCGTATCGATATGCGGGTAGAAGTTCGTCGCTTAACTCAAAATGAGCTTTTGATTCAGCCACCTCCACATGAGCGTACAAAATGGATGAGGCAACAGGTGGCAAAGGCTATAGCGCGCCAAAAAGAGCGAAATATTTTCGATGGCAAATTTGTTTATAACGCCAATTTGAAGCATCGACAAATTGAAAAGGTCTGTCACTTAAATGCGGATCTGAAAAGCAAGCTTGTACATGCGGCACATCAGTTCGGGTTCTCGGTCAGGGCCTATGACAGGGTCTTGCGAATGTCTCGTACTTTCGCCGATTTGAATGGTCATGAAAATATTGAATCCATAGATCTTCAGGAGGCACTTGGGTATCGGGTGATTAAAATGGAATTTTAATCTGCCAATCAGCGGTTTTAGTCCCTGAGATATAGGGAATTATTTTGCCATGGCGGAGAAAAACGGCGCACTGCTGAAAGAACTTCTGAAGGGGTCAGGACTGATTGAACCCTATGTTCTTGAGCAAGTCGCAATCGATTCGGATCGCCTTCACATTTCTATCGACCGAGCTTTGCAACTTTCGGGCCAAATTCCAGACGCTGCACTCAACATGGTTTTGCGAACCTTAAACATGGTGGAGTCAAACAGGATCAGTGTAAGTGCAGCCTCGCGTGCTCTGCGGCTTGCCAATCGCGAGAATATCGAAGTCGAAGAAGCACTGTCGATTCTCAAAGATTTGCATAAGACAACGACCGCGGTGAACACTCTGGGTAACACTTTGACCAGGCTGCTTTTATCGGCGGACTTGATTAACGATGCTCAGTTTACTCGAGCAGTTGCCACTTCTACCCAGACTGGCATAATGATCGGTCGGATGCTTTTGCTCAATAAAGACATTAACATCAAAACTTTGTCTGCAGCAATTTGTGCATGTTTGATGCTCAAAAACAAAGAGATTGAGTTCAAAGATGCTGTCGAAGCGCTAAAACTTGCCTCGAAGCGCTCGCTTTGTTTTGAGCAAGCGCTTTTTGAGCGAGGTTTGTTCAAGCAGCCACGCGCTTATGCTGTATCGCTTGGTGATTTACTTGCGATGTCCGGGATAATCACTGAGATTGATCTGCTTGAGTGTCGAGAACTCGAGATTGCAAAAGAAAAAGACTTATCCCAGGTATTGCTTGAGCAGGGTCTTGTCACCCGAGAACATATGGAAATTATCGTTCAGGTGCAAGGGATGATTTCGAATCAGGACATCAAGCCTTTTATGGCGGTGAGTATTTTGCGTCGCACTTTGAAGCAAGGGGTCAATATTTTTCAAGCGGTTTCTGATCTGAAAGAAATTGAAAAAAATATTGCAGCGACAACTTCTAAAGATCAAACAAAAATAGGCGAGTTGCTAGTTGCTTCAGGATGCTTGAGTCGTGATGATTTGAAAATGGCGCTTTCAAGACAAGTAGCCGATGATGGCATTAAGCTTGGGCGTATTTTATTGCAAATGAATGCAGTTAGCGAAAAGGCACTTTTTAATGCCTTGAGATTGCAATCGCTAATAAAGTACAAATGTCTGACGGTTACCCTGGCAAATAAGATTCTGGGCGAGGCGAGAGTACACGACGAAGCACTAGAGAGTACTCTTTCTCGTATGAATTTGTATATGCCACCAACTATGCAGTGGTTCTGGGTTTAGCGACGATAAATGTCGGCGCCCAGTCCTCTGAATTTGGCTTCGAGATTTTCGTAACCACGATCAAGGTGTTTGAGTTCGGTTACTTCGGTTACACCTTCAGCGCATAGACCAGCGATGATTAACGCTGCAGCTGCACGCAAGTCGCTCGATTT
>CAZFKB010000061.1:2218-20003 GCA_964519785.1 uncultured Candidatus Obscuribacterales bacterium
TCAACTACTGCACCGTGAAGGTCTTCCTGGCGAACGCCCTCGATTGTAATCTGGTAGGTGCCAGCGCCTTCGATTTTTCCGCCCATGGCATTTACCAGTTGAGCGATGTTTTGAATTTCAGGATCTTGCGCAGCGTTTTCGATAATTGTGGTGCCTTCTGCCGTTACTGCAGCAAGCATGATATTTTCTGTCGCGCCGTTAGATGGGCGGTCGAGATAGATACGAGTGCCGGTGAGCTTTTTAGCTGTGGCGGTAACATAACCGTGCTCAACTTTGATCTCAGCGCCTAGTTGTTTTAAACCGCGCTCGTGTAAGTCGATTTTTCGCTCACCAATTGCACATCCGCCGGGAAGTGAAACTTTGGCTTCTAAGCAGCGGGCTAGTAGTGGGCCAAGTACGCAGAACGAAGCTCTAAGTCTTGTCACCAGTTCGTATGGTGCTTCTGTGTCGGTAATGTTGGTGGCGTCTATGGTGACTTCTCCGTCTCCAATCTCAACTTTGGCACCAAGGTGGCGGAGCAGCGCTGCCATTGTGTGCAGGTCGGTGAGGTTTGGGACATTTTTCAAAACTGTTACGTCTTTGGCTATCAACGCTCCAGCCATCATTTTCAATACGGCATTCTTGGCGCCGTGGATGCGGACTTCGCCATTGAGTGGTTTGCCGCCGCGGATTATTATGCGGGGTTCTTCGACTGGCGGATTGGCTCCATTCGCTTCGTTCAAATCTTCGATATTGGTTGGGTTTACTTCTGACATATTTGTCTGGGATTGCATTTGCTGACCGCCGGTTCTAGTAATAAGGTAAGTGGATGGACTCGCGAAACCTGTGCTTTTAGGAAGGCTCGGATAATTTCTGAATATGTAAGGCGCTTTTTTTAGGGTTTGCCCGGCTCAGCAAAAGAGAGGGTCCCTGGAAATAAGCTACACTACTTAGTTTACAATCATCAAGTAAACCCTTTGTTAAAGGAAACCTATGGTATTTAAAATCAAATCTATGTTTACTTGCATCTTTATATCTCTGAAATGACGCATGGTTGGCGGGTATTTGTATTTTGAAAAGGTGGAAATCGGGATTCATGTTAAAAGGTCGTAAAGGGAAGGATATCAAGAAGGTCTCATTTTCGATATATTGCGGCATTTCACTGCTTGGAATTCTTCTCTTGAATTCCTGTGCCATGACCGAGGAAATTCGTCGAATTCAAGCAGTTGAAGCTGAGAAAGCGCGCAAAGCAGAGGGGCAGAGCAGTAATTTATCTGGCGAGCAGATTTTTATCCGGACCTGTAACACCTGTCACGTAGGCGGTCGTAAGGGAATGGGACCTGCGCTTACAGAAATAAACGAACATTTTCCTACTGACGAAAGATTGAAGTCTTTCATTCGTCAGGGCGTAGGCATGATGCCGCCTCAACCACCTGAAGTTTTGAACGACCGCGAACTGAACAGTCTCGTTATTTATTTGCGCGAGCTGGCTCCACGAGTGAAAGAGGAGCTTGCCGAAGAAGAGCGCAAAGCTGCTGAAAGAGCTAAAAAGCGTGCCGAAGAAGCAGAAGCTAAGAAGCAGGCTCGCAAGGCGCGTCGCAGATAACTATGGCGTGAGCAAGTAAAAGAACCAGACAACTACTATAAATAGAATGAGACCGAGCATTATCCACGATACCAGTGCCGGACTCTTCATCATAATAGGCTGAACCGGACAGTACTTCAAAAACGACTTAATGACTTGTTCGCGCTCGGCCAAATATATCGAAAGTATAGCTAGTGGCCATATGCGTTTGCTTTCTAGATTTGGACGATACAAAACAAGAATGAGTTCAGGACTCAAATATACATTTGCGACCTGTTCCCAGTTAACTGTTTTGCGTTGTGTCCAATATGGACCGCGATATTTGATACCACGATTGCTCAATTGCAAGCGTGACGGTGCTGTGTAAGGGCGCAGACCAATGAGAAAAGCAATTATTGCTACTGTGACGAAAAAGCCTTCGACGTTTAGCAGCAGCTTCCAGTTATGAGTCAAAAATAGTGGCGACCAGCAAAATTTTGCCAGACCAAGATAAGCTGAGGCGAGTAGAAGGCAAAAAATGAGTTCGGAAGGCTCTTTCGCTTCAACGAAATTATCTTGAGTTTCGGGATCCGACGCACTTCCTAATGCGCCTATTCTAGTTTTCGAACTTTTTGGATCCGGCTTTGAATCGTTCATAGTATTTCAAAGAGTAACACAAAGAAGGCAGTAACAAATTACTAGAACGAACCGAACAACTCTTCATGGGCTTTATCGGCGCGGTCTTTTACAGTGGCAGAATCGCTTTGAGTTCCAGTGCCAAGTGAATTGGTTGACACCTGTTTGTAAAACTCAGTGTCGAACGGTCTTGTACGCACCACCACGGGCATCGGTACTGCATACCCAAGAATAAGGGCTTGTTGTTTGGGATCCATTTGTGAAAGGACAGTCCGTAGTGTCTGGCTTCCTGATACTCCGGTGAAAACTGCGTCTATATCTTTGTCGTCGTTTAAAAGTGCTGTGACTCGAGTTCCTATCTGGCTGAGCACTTCGGGATCTATGCCTGAAGGTCGCTGGTCTACTACTAAAAGGGTGACGAAATATTTGCGCATTTCGCGGGCGATGATACCAAATATAGTTTGCTTAGCTGTTTGAGGAGAAAGAAATTTATGCGCTTCTTCAATGACGATCATAAGTTTGCGCGGCGGCATCACTTTGTCTGGATTTGCCGTATAAACTTCGGTGCGTTTGACATATTCTGAGTGCAAGCGACGAGTGATGATATTTGTTGCAAGCATGTACGAAAGTAGATTGTTTTGGCGACCGAACTCAAGCACGATATGTTTTCCAGCTTGAATGTTCTGAATGATTTCTTCGATATAGTTGTGATTTACTCGGGGCTTTAGATATGCCGTTTTCTGCACGATAGTGTTCAAGCGTCGCTGCAATGTTTTGATTGCAGTAGGATGTCCTTTGTGCATTTGAGTGAATTCTTCGATTTCTTCACCCGACATATCTAGCAGTGCGGCGATCCAGTCTGCACCTAGCTTTTCTTTGACAATGTAAGCGTTTTCTAGTGTCGCTTCTGAAAGTGCTAACTCGACTTTGAGCAGGTCGAGGTCTTCTATTTCTATCTGGTTATATCCTATGTACAGCTCGCGGGCATCAGGGATTCCGCGC
Organism: uncultured Candidatus Obscuribacterales bacterium; assembly: GCA_964519785.1. Classification (GTDB taxonomy): domain Bacteria; phylum Cyanobacteriota; class Vampirovibrionia; order Obscuribacterales; family Obscuribacteraceae; genus Aved-18. The sequence continues at coordinate 5,400 of CAZFKB010000061.1, forward strand.
GCTCTCGATGAATCGGCATCGAGGCTGAAGACAACTACTTTGTGTCCAAAAAGTTGTTTCAGACCTTTGACGCGTGGTGCCGATTTGCTCTCGGACATAGACTGCCAGCCGTATTCGTTGTGCATGTCGAAAATGAGAGCTGATGCGACATCTTTTTGAATGATACCACTCAAAAAGATACGAGTAAGAAAAGATTTCCCAGTACCAGACTTACCAAAAATTCCATTCGAGCGCTCGATAAAGCGGCTTAAATCCACGCATACAGGCGTTTCCATATTGAGTGGTTTGCCTACATAAAAGAAATTGTTTTGCGGATCGGCTTCGTTCTCTTCGCCAAATACAAGGGCAAAATCTTTTGCGGTGGCTTCATACACAGGAGAAAAGTGACTTGGAATTGTTTTAACCGGACGAAGCTCGGCTTTGTTGGCATCGCCTTCTTCGCTCTGTTCGAGCATGAGCATTGGTTGAACTTTTACTGTCCCGAAAGTGCAACTTTCAGAAAGCACGCTCAATAAAAAATCGTCCTGAGGGGGCGGATTGAGCAAAATAGACGGATTAGCCGCACTAAGTGTGACATCGGTCAACATGCTAAAAAAGCGCGTGGATCGCCCTTCTATAACTACAAAACGTCCGACCCGCAAATCTTCGACGCAATAGTTAGGCTGAAGGCGCATTTCAAGTCCGCTTGAAAGAGACCCCTGTGTAATTATTCCTAGATGATCTTTGCGCATGGAGCGCTATTCCGCAAAGGCTGTAACTGCTTCTGGATTGAAGCCAAGTTCTTTAGCAAATCTTTTCAACAAGTCGATGCGATGTTCTTGTGCAAAAGTTTCCTGGCTCAAAACAGTTGTTTCGTCCTGACCTTTGTACTCGATGAATGTATATGTTGTAGGTGCTTTGAGACTGCGCTCAAGTCGAAAGAGGTTGCCATTTTCGCCCACTGCTCCGACTACGCCCCAGACTCCGTCTAGAGCTTTGACAATATCGCCGGGTGTATGAGGCCACTGTGCGCGCTGAAGAAGCATGGTTTCACCGACTGTTATGGTTATGGGGTGTATAAAAATCTGTCCGGGGAGGGACTTGAACCCTCATGGGAAGCCCACACGCCCCTCAAACGTGCGCGTCTACCAATTCCGCCACCCGGACTAGCATACGATCGCCTGGGCGATCAGAGGGCATGGATAGCATTATGCCATAAAAGGTCTAATTTAGAACTCAGCATGAAGAGGTGTTATTTTCTCTTTGCATCATGCGGTTTGCAGGTAGCCATCGGGGTTTAGACTGGCTGTAGCGTAAAAATTTAACTTAAAACCGCAAAATTCAGGCTATATAAGGGAATAAGGAGAAATGTGGCTAGAATGGGCTATCTAACGTAAAATTTAGAAAAGGGAGCCAGGTCTTAGTAAGCAGAATGATTGAGATGCATGTAGCCGTTATCGCTCTTGATGCTCGAAATGGGCATCCGATCGTTCTCCTCAACGACAGTACTAAAAGACGGGCTTTACCCATCTGGATTGGGATGTTTGAAGCTCGGGCAATTAGCAGTGCGCTTGATGGTGAGAAGCCCGAACGCCCAATGACACACGACTTGTTGCTCAATATGATCACTCAGCTGGGCTTTAAAGTCGACCGAATCGAGATAAACGAACTTTCTTCGAGCACTTACTATGCAACAATCCGATTAGTAATAAGCGATTCGCGCCTGGATACTACAAAAGCAATTGATGCCAGACCCTCGGACGCGATAGCACTGGCTCTAAGAGCCAAAGCTCCTATTTTCGTTTCGCCCCAAGTAGTGCATGAAGCCACTGTTCCTGCCGATTACGAAAAAGACGAAGCAGAAGCACAAGAATTCAAAAAGTTTGTAGACGGCTTGAACGCGTCTGACTTTAAATCTCTGGGCGAGCCCGGCATGTAATTGGTCGCATAATGCGACTGGATTATTTGTTTCTCGAAAGTGCTGATTTGAGCGCGGTTTCTAACGTTTCAATCTTGGCTTCGAGCAATCGTACTTTGTCGGATTGTACTTCGTTTTGCAGTTTCTGGTCTTGCTTTTCCCATTCGCCAACTATTTTGTTCGAGGCTATTTTTTTGCCTTGACGAACAAGGGCAAAGGAGAGAACAGAAACGACACCAAGGGCGAAAGTGCCAAGTGCCAGAAAACCGGGAGCAAGGTCGAGACCAGATCCAAAAATTGAAATTTTTACTGGTGTGGTGTTTGAAAAGGCAATTGCCAGGGTGATAACGCTGGAAAAAGCACAAATGATGATTGGAACTATTGCATTGCTCATAACGCTTTACCAAGTTTAGTCAGCAGAGCTGCGAAATCTTCGGGCGGCTCAGCTTGTAATTCTATCAATTCTTGTGTTACTGGATGAGTAAAAGCCAGTTTATAAGCGTGGAGGGCATGACCGATAAGCCCTAGCTTAGCCCGTTTTGCAAGATTTCCAGTAGTTTTGTTATTGTAAACAAGATCGCCAACAACAGGGGCTTGAAAGTGTGCCATGTGCACACGTATTTGGTGAGTTCTGCCTGTTTCAAGGTCGCATTCAACCAGCGAATATTTGGCAAAATCTTGCAATACTTTGTATCTGGTTATAGCGCGCCGTCCTGTTTGGGTAATGGCCATAGCTTTTCTGTCTTTGGGATTGCGACCAATTGGCTTGTCTATTATCCCTTCTTTTGATTTGAGGTGTCCTTCAAGAATAGCTAAATAAGCCCGTCTTGCAGTCTTGGCAGCAATTTGAGCCGCAAGTGACTGGTGAGCTGTATCGTTTTTTGCCACCATAATCAGGCCGCTTGTATCTTTGTCCAGGCGATGCACAATGCCAGGACGCATAGTGCCAGAAATCCCGGATAAATCTGATCCGCAGTGAAACAGCACTGCGTTGACGAGTGTTCCTGACGAGACGCCAGCACCAGGATGAGTAATCATGCCAGCGGGCTTATTGATTACAAGCATGTTTTTGTCTTCAAAAATAATGTCTAGCGGGATATTTTCTGGCTCTACAGATAGTGGCACTGGTTCGGGGACATTTAGCGTAATGGTATCGCCAGCTTTCAACTTGAGCGATGCTTTGCCTGTTTTGCCATTTACTTGAACCAATTCTTGATCAATTAGTTTTTGCAAGTAAGCGCGGCTATGTTCTGGTAGTTCATAAGCAAGGAACTGGTCAAGACGCGGGTTGGAAGGAAGTTCCGTCGCTTGCTCGAAAATAATTTCCAGTTCTTCTTCACTCATTTTGCGCTTTTTCTTGTTTGTGTTTTTGCCACAAGGCTATGTATAAAAGTCCAATGCCAATGTCGATGCAGATGTCTGCGACATTGAAAATGGGAAAATTGATGAAAGCAAAATCGAGGAAGTCGGTCACTTTTCCGTAATTGAATCTGTCTATAAGATTTCCTATTGCACCGCCTAAAAGAAAACCTATTGCTGCTCGTTCTGTGCAAATTAATTGTGGACCTTTCACTTCTCTTTTAACCCACCAACCCACAATTGCAAGAGTCAGAATGCTTGCGGCTCCAGTTACCATCCAGAAATTGTTATGACCAAAAGAAAAAGCGCCACCAGTATTGGTGGTAAGGGTAAAGTTTATAAATCCAGGAATTGCTTTGACTTCTGTTCCTGGCACTAGATTTGATTTAGCCCAGATTTTACTTAAAATATCTGCGCCTAAGCTTATGAACAGGAAAACAAAAGTGGTTATTTTCGAATTCTTATTCAAGAGTTTCGTCGTTTGGATCGGGAGTCGGTACCGGAGTCGGTGCGTTTTTAGAATCGGCTTCAGAAGCTTTAGTTGAAGGCTTCACTATTGGAGTGTTGAATGGCACCACATTCAATCTGCGCGTTATGTAAGTCAAACCTTTCAACTTCATACGCTCAGTTTCGCCGCTGCCAGTTATACCAATTGTTGCCATCAATAATTCATTGTGGTTAGAGGAATTGGCTCGAATGACACGCTCTATAGTTTGGGATTCTTCGTCAATCTGTCGCCAGACTTCTGTGTGCGTAACCTGGGGGTATTGCAAAGGTTCTGATGTAATCGAGCCTACTGCTAGAAGTTCAGGGGGAACTTGTACAAGCAGTTTGGCTGAAAATTCTTGTCCGGCTTTTACTTGTTCTGGAGCGGTGAAAGTCGCTTTCAAATTGCGCGCCATCCCGAAAGCAACACGTACGCGCTCATAGTCTATGCGGTCACCTATGATTTTCCACTCGTCGCCGACTTTCTTTAGAAAAAGTTGTCCTTCAGACACAGAAGACAATTCGCCTTTGCCCCCTACCGCTGGCAGTTCTTTGGCTGTGTAACCAGTGGCGGTATCATGCGAATCGACGGTTGCAAATTTTCCTTCGATTCGGATTTTGCCCATTTTAGAAGTCGATTTTGCGTCTGGATAGTTTTTCCAGAGGTCTTTGGTCAATTCCAAGACTGACTTTTTATCTAGACCGTCATTGTTGACATAGTCGTCGGCGTAATGACGCATGACTCCATCTAGGTCGTGCTCGTTCCATTTGCGCTCGAGAATTTGCAAATGATGCTCGACCGATTTTTCTTCTTCTGTGGCCTTTGGCGGTTCTAGAGAAGACAGGGCCGCATTACACGGCCCTGCATTTATTGAACTAATAGCCAGGCAAGCGCTAGCCGCCAGGACAAGAGAAGTAATTGAAGCCAGTTTTCTGGTCATTTGTTTCCTGTCTTTGTTCTGACTAGGCTGGAACCATCAACTTATTCAAGATGTCGATGTTTTCGCGAATAGCATCAGCCGATTTTTTGAGTGCAGCGCTCTCGTCTTTCTCTAATTTGAGTTCGACGATTTTTTCCACACCGTTTTTGCCAAGTACGCAAGGTAGACCGACATAAACGTCTTTCAAGCCGTATTCGCCTTCGGCAAGTACGCAGCAAGGAAGTAAACGTTTTTTGTCGAACAATACGGCTTCGACCATTTGTGCAGCTGAAGCTCCGGGTGCATAGAATGCACTGGTCTTCATGAAGTTGACGATTTCAATACCGCCGTTTTGGGTTCTTGTCACCATTTCGTCAATTTTGGATTGGGGCAAAAGTTCCGAAATCGGAATGCCGTTAACAGTAGCCATGCGGGTCAAAGGAACCATCAAATCACCGTGACCGCCAAGTACCATGGCGCGAACATCTTCTACCGAGCAGCCGGTTTCCATGCCGATAAATGTTTGGAAACGAGCGCTATCGAGAACTCCAGCCATGCCAACGACGCGGTTTTTGGGCAATTTGCTTGTTTTCCAGACCAGATAGGTCATGACGTCTAGCGGGTTGGTTACACATATATAGATGGCGTTAGGGCTCAATTTGATTGTTTGCTCGACAACGCTTTGAACTATGCTGGCATTTGTTTTCAAAAGGTCATCGCGTGACATGCCAGGTTTGCGAGCAATACCTGCTGTAATAACGATTACGTCTGAGTCTTTGGTCAGAGCGTAGTCATTGGTGCCAGTGATTTTGCGGTCATGATAGTTGATGGGGGCGGCTTGCATGAGGTCTAGCGATTTACCCTGGGGCAAACCTTCGACTACATCAACCAGCACCACATCGGCAATATTTTTTTCAGCGACGTATTGAGCGCAAGTGGCTCCAACGTTTCCAGCTCCAACTACTGTGACCTTACTCACTTTGACAACCTCCGCGAAGTACAAAAAGTACGAGAGTAGATTCAAGAGCACCAGACTAGCACGCTCTTGCGGCGCTTTTGCTTCTTTTAGCTTTGGTTTAAGCATTATAGTAATATGAGGATTGTGAGCCATTTGATAACCTGGCAGAGATTTCTCAGAATTTTGGGAAGAATCAAGGATTGAAGAGGAACCAATTTGGTCGAGCGACTGTCTAAAGCCTTACTATGAAAACGCAACTTTCTCGATTATTTAATTTGTTGATAGGAGTCTCTCTCCTGAGTTCGTTTTCGCTGGTCAATGCTCAAACAGCGCCAAGTCCAGGGGGTGGGCAATCTACAATTCAGTTGCAAATGGCAGAGCCCAAGCTCGATAACTCGGCACCTGCGCCGCAAGAGACTATCCACAAAAAGACCGAGCCTCTCAAGGCTGGTGTGCAGCACCACGAGAAACTTTCAAAAGAGAAGAAAAACAAGAAATTCAAACTGTCGCAAGAAAAAAGCCGCCTGGATATGCAAACCCAGAATGGACGCTTGCAAAGCAATGCCAATCAGGGCTTTTTTGACAGTAGTATTCAATCGAATATAGGAATCATTGGGGTCAAATTTCTCTGTCAGCAAGGCTATTCGCCTGTAGTCAATAATGTGTTTCCAGGCACTCCTGCATTTACCGCCGGTATTGTTCCTGAAGATGTAATCGTGGCGGTGGATGGGGTTCCGACCGCCGGTTTGAATCGCGAGGAATGCTACGACTTGATTGTGGGAACGCCAAATACGCCAGTTACTTTGTCTTTGCGACATGGCAACGAATTTCGCGCCAAGACCCTGACAAGGATGGATTTTAACGACATTAAGGATCCACGTATCCGTCAGGCCTATTTGAGCGATTACTAGTTTTATATTGGACGCCCTTAGAAATCTGCTATCCTGTACGGGGTCTGGACTCCTCAGGGTAATGTCCTTTGATGAAACTTTGCTTTGATGCCACTAAATTTGGTGCCGGTCTAAAAGAATCTGTCGAGCTTGCCCATCAAAAAGGCATTCCTTCGCTTGAATTTTCTTTTTTACCATTCAGCGTATCGAGTAAAAACGCGCTTGAAGTCAATAAAAAAGAGCAGTTGTATTTGACGGGACTGAAAGACCTTTGTATCGAACGTCAGGTTGAAATTGCGTCTATCAATCTTGAATTTGAACATCAACCAGGCGTTAAAAAATCGACCCAAAAATTTTTGGCAATGCTTTCCAAACTGGTGAAAGTGGCTAATTATCTTGGCTGCAAACGCATAGGTTTTCATATAGAACCGGGTTTGGATGAAGAATGGAAAAATGCTTTCGAGCAAGAATACAAAGAAATGATGGCGCTGATGGAGCCACACAAAATTAAGCCGGTGCTCAGGTTGTCGGCTCCAGAAGCAAGGCGCGGCACTTCTCTCAAAAAGTGGCGTGCAATGGAACCTCAAGACTGGCGCGATTTACTTTCAAGCTGTCAGGGATTGTCGCTGAGTTTTTCGCCGGGCGATTGTTTGTGGCTTGGAATTGATTATTTAGCCATTTTGTCTCACTTTGCTTCTGCCATCGAAAATATCGAAGGCGCTGATGTCGAAATCGATCGTGAAATGCTCAAGGATAGTGGCATGTACGGTCCCCTCTGGTGGCGGTATCGACTGGTTGGCAAAGGCAAAGTTGATTGGGCGCAATTAATTGAGCTACTCAAGCTATATGAATTCAAAGGAACCTTCTCTCTGCGCTTTGATGATGAATTCATTCATGGTGATCAAGCTCAAATGGAAGAAGCTCTGGATCAATGTATCGCCAAAATAGCACCCCTGATAAAACTCTGAGAGGCTTATGGCCACAAATTATTCATTCTATTTGCACACTCATTGGGACCGCGAATGGTACAACACATTCGAGCAATACAGAATGCAACTGCCTGGTGTTATTGGCGGTATCATAAAACAAATCGAGTCTGGTGGTCTGCCAAGCTTTCAGATGGATGGTCAGACAGTTTTACTCGAAGATTTGCTTGAAGTTCAGCCGCGACTAAAATCCAAAATAGAAAGTCTGGTCAAAGCCGGCAAAATCGTAGTGGGTCCCTGGTATGTTCTTTGTGACCACATGCTTGTCAGCGGCGAAAGTTTAATTCGTAACTTAAAAACCGGGCTAAATGTAGCAAGAGAGTTTGGCAAGCCTATGATGATCGGCTACAGTCCAGACACTTTTGGTCATAGCCAGGATATACCGCGTATACTGCGCGGGTTCAGCATAGACAAAGCGGTCGCATGGCGCGGGGTGCCACAGAGCATAGCGAGCGAGGGAACCGAATTCATTTGGGAAAGCCCAGATGGTAGCGCTGTATTTTGTCATATTCTTTCGCGTGGTTATTTTCAGACTTTTTTCCACGAAGCAAAAGACCCTAATAATCCAATTACTAAAACGCTCGAGAAATGGCCGCTATCCAAAATAAACAACTCTGCACTTATTCCAGTTGGTGGAGATCACGTTGGCGCACCGCCTTCGTTTAATCACCAGTTGCAATTGTTGAACGACGCATTCAAAGACAACGGCAATCAACCGACTCTTGAAGTGGTCACTCTTTCGTCTTATTTAACCAGATTGCAAAATCTGCAAGAAAATCACAAACAACAAATTCCTATTTGGGAAGGCGAATTAAGAAACAACGACGACGCCAAAAATCTCACTGCAGCTTATCTATTGCAAGGAGTTCTTTCCAGTCGTCTTGCTTTGAAGCGCTTGAACAGAGAAGCTGAGCATCGTCTGTTTAAGCAGCTCGAGCCACTCTCCACTTTTTGTAGCGCTTTGAATTTATCGAAATATCCATTCGATGAATTAATGTATGCACTCAAACAATTGCTGCGCAACCAGCCTCACGACAGTATTTGCGGTTGCAGTATAGATCAGGTCCATCAAGAAATGTTGACTCGTTATCAAGCAATTAGCTCAATTCTTGATAATCTTGAAACGAGGGTGCGCGAAAATTTGCTATCCAGCTCCCAGGTCTCCAAGTCTTCTTATGCTCAGGGTCTGTCACGAGCGCATTTTCAAATGGCTGATCCTCAAGCCCAGGTCAAAGACTATTTGTTATTCAATTTTTCTAGCCGACCGGTATCGGGACCGGTGGCATTTCAAATGGCTTTCGAGAATAAGTCGATGTCGTCTGAAGACGCTTTTAATGCAGTTTTAAGCACGCTTGGCGAAGATAAATCCAGATCGGTTCAGCTCGATGAAATAAAATCTTGCACAGAGCTTTTTGCCTGGAGCGGCGGTGTTCCAACCTATCGAGATATCACAAGAGTTTCCGGTTGGCTCAATGCCAAGGTCCCAGCACTTGGTTGTGCAAACTTTTCTGAGGTCGCAACTCCAGCTAAAGCAGTAACTCCGGCAACCGATAGTTCTATTGCAAATGAGTTCATGTCTTTGCATTTTGACTCCAAAGGCAATCTAAGTGTAGAGGCTGGAAAGAAGAAATTCGATCTGACCATGTCTTTCAAAGACGTTGGTGATGGAGGCGATAGCTATAATTTCGACCCCGTCTATAAAGACAAACCAATCGAGGCAAAATTTGTCAAAGCAAGTGTCAAATCAAAAGGTGCCCTGGTTTGCTCAATAGAGCTTGTGCACGAAATCGATATTCCGGAAGGTCTTTTAGAAAGCAAGGACCAGAGCGCACTGGATGGCGCTGAAACCAAGGACATTGTGAAAGTTTTCGAGCGTACAAAAGAAACTTTCAAGCATAAGCTCAACACCACTATTTCGCTCAAGGCTGGAATTCCAATTTTGTTTTTCCAGACCACCTGGCAAAATCAGTCGCGTGATCACAGGCTTTCAGTCGAATTCAAGACTGGCGCACAGCTAGACCAAACTTTTTCAGAAAATCATTTTTCGCTAGTTAAGCGCCCAGTCACTAAAGAATCTGCCGCGTTGCCTGTCGGAAAGTATCAAGAAGCATCACTCGATAGATTTGCCTGTCAACGTTTCTTTATTGCTCGTGATCAACTCTTCTTGAACAACGGTCTACCAGAATATGGTGCCAGTGAAAATTCAGTCAGTATCACACTGTTACGTGCATTTTCCAAATTATCCAGAGGCGGGCTCTGGAGTCGCGGAGGTGGTGCAGGTCCTCACCTCGATACGCCCGAAGGTAATTGTTTATCGGAACAGACGGCTATTTACGGTTGGGCGCCACTGTCAAGCGAGGAGCCAAGAGAGGCTTATCATCTTGCTACGTTATTCGAAAATCCTCTTTGGGCCTCACCTGTCTGTCAAAAAGGATGGGAGCCGAAGTTGCCACCATCAAAACAGGCGTCTTGGTCCTTCTGTCAAATAGATAATGAAAATCTAGTTTTGATGGCAATGTTCGAAGATGCACAAGGCTATAATTTGCGTCTTTTAAATACTAGCAACAAGGCTTTGACTGCTAACCTCAACGTGGGCATCACGCACCGTTATCTAGAAGAAGTCGATCTCGATGGTTATCGTTTTGGATTAATCAACGCCACTAAACCTGGTGTATATGAAGTGGATTTCCGTGCTCAAGAATTGAAAACGTTCAGACTCAATCTAAAATCGCAGGGCTAAAAAAATGACTCAGGGAGTGCAAATGCAAGAAGAGTTTACCCAGAAAGCATCAAATGCCATCGAGATGGCTCAAGACGAAGCAAGACGACTTGGGCATAATTTTGTATGCACAGAACAATTGCTGTTAGGATTAATCGCTGAAGGAACTGGCTCTGCTGCACGAGTTCTGAGTGCCAGAGGCGTAACTCTAAATGATACTCGCGTAGCAGTTGAGAAATTGATTCAGCGAGGTTCGGGTTTTGTATCTGTCGAGATACCGCTTACTCAAAAGGCTGAGCGCGTTATTGAAGATGCTCATAAAGAAGCGAAAAAACTCAATCTGGAAAGAACTGCAACTGAGCATTTGCTTTTGGGTTTGTTAGATTGTTCGGACGGAAATGCAATTTTGGTGCTTAAATCGCTAGGTATTGATATAGCCGAACTGAAGCAAGATGCAATAAAAGCCGCTTCTCAACGTGAAAGCGCACGGACTATCGATCATTTGAATATTGGGCTTGTGGACCAGTGCGACGAACTCATAAGATCAGTCGAACGTTTAGCTCGACTGAATGACAAATTACGTCTGGGTACCAAAGAATTGTGCAACAGAAGCGATATCAAAAAGCACGAAGCCGAAAAAATTAGCGACGAGATTGCAGATTCACTTGGCCGAGTAGAAGCGAAGCTCAAAGAACTAAGCAAAATCCAAACTGATTTTGTAGTTGAGAAAAAACAGCTTTCAAGCTGGGCAAAGACATTAAACTAAAAGAGTTATCTGCTTAACTCTTGGGGCGTTGCACCCAGACAAAAGTAGTGAAATTAGAGCCTGAATCTTGCAAATTATTTGCAGCGATTTTTAGTCCGTATATTTCAGCTAATCCCTTGCTGCCAAGCGCAGCAATATTTTTTTCGAGTTTGCCCTGTCCGAGCATTTCAGCCACTTTAGCTGGATCAATCAGATCGCCTTCGCCACTTATTAATTTGAGATGACTGTATTTTCTTTGCAAAGTATATTTGCACTGGCTCAAAACCTGAGGGTGAGCCATGATTGTATCTATGTCTTCAATTTGTGAATCGGGCGAGATCATTAGTGCATGAGTTATCTTGATGGCAAACTCGTCCACTTTGTCGTAGGCGTAATTTTTGGAGGCCTCAACAGTTTCCTCAACTACACCTCCAAGTGAATTGCGGATGGCAAATTGTCCGCGGTCGATACTGCCATCATGAAGAGCCTTGAGCACATTTTCAGTGGTATGCAAATAAGTTAGGGTAAACTCACGCTCCGGGGTGCGTTTCATTCGCTGGCGCGCAGCTTCTTCGTTAAAGCTGCCACGCCCGCCCTGAATTCCTAAAACCAGCGGACCTTTTGAAGCGGGACTCGTTTTGCTCAAGTTCACCTCTAATGTGTTTATCGCTTTATTCTAACCTATCGTTTAACAGAAAGTTTTTCTTCAAGCACTTCTCTTACTTTTTCTATAGCAATATCTGTGCTCGTTTTATTTTTTCGATCGAATAATTCGACTATTCCTTCTGACACTTTCTTTCCAGCCGTAATGCGCCAGGGTATCCCAATCAGTTCTGCATCATTAAATTTGACTCCGGCTCGCTCGTCACGGTCGTCCAGAAGACACGAAATCCCACAGGCGCTTAGTTCTTCTTCTAGTTTTTCGCTTAAAGATTTGAGTTTTTCATCACCGCTATTTACCGGTACTATTACTACATCATAAGGTGCAATACTTTGAGGCCAGATTATGCCTTTATCGTCGTGACTCGTTTCGACGACCGCAGCCATCAAGCGCTCGACTCCTATACCGTATGAACCCATAACAATTTCGTTCTTCGCGCCATCGGCTCCAAGAACGTGTGCATTCATTGTTCTAGAGTAGCGAGTTCCAAGCTTGAATATATGCCCGATTTCAAGCCCTTTTTGAAGATCCAGTTTGCCACCGCATTTGATGCATTCCTCTCCGGCTTTTACAGTATGAAGATCGGTCCAATGATCTACATTGATATCTCTTTCGACACACACATTCCTATAATGCCAATCATCACTGTTCGCACCAGTGGTCATGCCGCTTCGTCCTTTCAAGCGAGGATCCGCCACGATAGTCTTTATAGTGTCATTCAACTTTACGCCACAAGCACCAAGAGAACCTGGGTGAGCATTGAGTGCCGCAAATATTTCATCGTCAGTCGCAGGGCGAATAGTGCTTGCGCCAATTGCTGATTGCAGCTTGGATTCATTCATCTCCTGATCACCCTGCACTAGAGCCAGAACAATTTTAGAATCTGCTACATAAACTAAGGTCTTGATTTGATTGTCTGCACTAGCTCCGCCTTCCATTTCTTCCAACGCTTTAATAGTGCGAATCTGGGGAGTGGCAAATTTCTCTATCTCTTTTTTGTTAGGATTGTTTTCATTTGATTTCGATTGGAATTTTGATGTGCCGCGCTCCACGTTTGCTGCATAGTCGCAAGAAGTACATAGAACTAAGTTGTCTTCCCCCGAATTTGTAAGAACCATAAATTCGATGGATGCGCTTCCACCCATCGCACCTGAGCTTGCTTCGACTGCTCTAAAATCCAAGCCGCATCTTTTAAAGATAGAGACATAGGCGTCATGGTGTTTGTCAAAAGAAAGATCAAGACCGGCTTGATCGAAATCAAATGAATAAGAGTCTTTCATCGTGAATTCGCGCACGCGCAAGAGTCCGCCTTTAGGTCTTGCTTCGTCTCTGAATTTAGTTTGAATTTGATACCATATTTGGGGCAGTTGCTTGTATGAAGAAAGTCCGGCTCTGGCGATTGAAGTGAAAACTTCTTCGTGTGTCAGTCCCAGCGCTAAATCGGCTTTTTTTCTGTCCCTTACGCGGAACATTATTTCAGAAACTGCTTCAAGTCGACCTGATTCTATCCATAAATCGAGTGGCTGTAAGGCCGATAGTACAAATTCCTGGCCCCCGATTTTATTCATTTCCTGGCGAATAATATCGATAATTTTGAGTCGAACCAACTGTCCAAGCGGCAAGAGACTATATACACCCGAAGTTAGCTGACGAATGAACCCTGCGCGCAATAAGTATTTATGACTGGCAGCTTCTACTTGTGCCGGTGCTTCTTTTAGTGTCGGGATAAATAATTGAGACCAACGCATTTTGAGTTCCTTTTGATTTTTAAATAAATAAAATAAGCCACTTCGGCTCGAGGTGGCTAACAAAAATCTGAAGTGAGGCGATTCGGCTACAAGAAAAAATGCTCACTCAGATCCTGCGCATGCTCGGCTCGAAAATTGAGTCAACAAAATGTGGCGGCGGGAATTGAGGTCGCTTAGATTTCATAGCTTTTAATTATGATCTAAACTCCAGGGTTGTCAATTAGATGTAAATCTAATGTGTATCATCAAAAATCAGGCAGGCGTCGGTAAAGACGCTTTGATGTCATGATGTGACCTGTTAAGTCTTGTTGGCGTAGAATGAATGCAGTTCATTGAATTACTCTCGAGACTATATAAATGAAATTCGGCAGAAAAATATTTACTTTTTCGTTATCGACCATTATGACCGCCGCGGCATTTCAAACTGTTGCCATTGCAGGTGGTGGCGGCAATGAGCAGTCGCTTCAGTCGTTGTTGCTAATTATTCAAACATCGCAAAGTGATGCTGAGAGAGCAAGAGCCTTTCAACAGCTGAACGAGAATTACAAACCGCCAAAACAAGATCCACCGCCTTCGCCTCCTCCTGCGGAGACCTAACTAAATATTGAGTCTATAAAAAAAGTCTCCCCGGTTTCCTTTTGGAACAAGCCGGGGAGCTTATTTTTTTGCTCAAGTTTTCGAGTTGTCTTGAACTTATTTCGATCAACCCTCTGGTGAGGCTGGACCGCCCGGACCGGCAGGACCACCCGGACCAGCAGGACCACCCGGACCGCCCGGACCACCAGGTCCACCAGGACCTAAGGGACCGCCTGGACCAAGAGGACCACTGGGACCACCCGGACCGCTAGGACCAGCAGGACCACTTGGGCCGCCAGGACCAGCAGGACCGGCAGGACCACCGGGGCCTTTAGGACCACCCGGACCACCAGGACCTTTAGGACCGCTTGGGCCGCCCGGACCGCTTGGACCACCAGGACCAGCCGGACCGCCCGGACCGCTAGGACCTTTGGGACCGCCCGGACCACCAGGACCTTTGGGACCGGCAGGACCACCTGGACCAGCGGGACCACCAGGACCTTTAGGACCTCCAGGACCGCTAGGACCGCCCGGACCAGCAGGACCTACAGGACCGCCGGGACCAGCAGGACCACCCGGACCGGCAGGACCACCAGGACCAGCAGGACCGCCAGGACCTTTGGGACCGCCCGGACCACCAGGACCTTTAGGACCACCCG
>CAZFKB010000062.1:0-19745 GCA_964519785.1 uncultured Candidatus Obscuribacterales bacterium
CGTGCGCTAGCTGAATGGCTGGCACACCACCATACTCGTCTATAAATTTGGTAACTCTTTTCAATGGCTCGATTTGCGAATCGGTCCAGAGTCCTGCATCTTGTGGAGAAATTCGACCTATGTCCTCGACCGCTGTTGCCTCGGCAAAAATGAGCGCTGCACCACCCACCGCACGCGAGCCTAGATGAACAAAATGAAAATCTGTAGCGTGACCGTCCACCGATGAATACATACACATGGGCGAAATTCCCACACGATTGCGAAGCGTGATACTACGGACGGTGAGGGGCTCGAAAAGATGAGTCATTTAAAGGTTTCCTCATGGATACTGGAATGCCAAATGTTATTATATACTCTTGCGTAATGAGTAATTTCACATCTATCAAACCCCTCCTTATGACTACGGCTCCTGCGGCAGTAGTAGTTGTTAGATTTTTATTGGGATCAATCTTTATTTCAGAAGGCATTCAAAAGTTTCTTCTTCCCACCGAACTTGGAATAGGGAGATTCGAGAAACTTGGGATTTTTTATCATTCTTTCACGGCGCCATTCGTTGGAGTGGTAGAAATCATCTGTGGCACCCTTCTTGTAGTAGGTTTACTTACACGATTCGCTTCAATGCCACTTCTAATTACAATGTTTGTTGCAATTTATAGTACTAAATTCAATGTGCTGATAGACAGCGGTTTCTGGAAATTCGCCCACGAAGCTCGAACTGACTATTCAATGATTATGTGTCTTGCATTTCTTCTGATTGTAGGCAGCGGACCGATCTCAATGGATCAAAAGCTTACAGAAAATATTTCAAATGAATATTGAGTCAATTGCAGTTTTTATTGCTTCCGCTTTTGCAGGTGCTGTCGCATCGATTTCAGGTTTCGGTATTGGAAGCCTTTTGACGCCCCTATTTGCCTTGCGCATGGATTTTCAACTAGCAGTCGCTGCGGTGTCTATTCCCCATTTAATAGCCACCACTTATCGATTTATATTAATCAGAAAAGATTTAAACAAAGCTGTATTCATCAGATTCGGCACCTGGAGCGCACTTGGGGGACTATCAGGCAGCCTAATCGGAATAGCCATTCAACATCGAGCGTTGTCTTTGACTCTGTCCATACTTTTGATTTTCACAGGCTCGATGGGCGTATTAGGGCTTTTAGAAAAGATGCGCTTCGCTCAAAAGTTCGGATGGATAGCAGGTCTTTGTTCTGGGATTTTTGGTGGACTAGTCGGAAACCAGGGTGGTATCAGATCTGCCGCACTGCTTGGATTCAGTTTAACCAAGACTGAATTCGTGGCTACAACTACAGCCATCGGCCTGGTTGTAGACGCAGCTCGCATGCCAATATATTTCAGTTATCGCGCGACTGA
Organism: uncultured Candidatus Obscuribacterales bacterium; assembly: GCA_964519785.1. Lineage (GTDB taxonomy): Bacteria > Cyanobacteriota > Vampirovibrionia > Obscuribacterales > Obscuribacteraceae > Aved-18. The sequence continues at coordinate 1,372 of CAZFKB010000062.1, forward strand.
CCTGGCTCAAAAATGGCTCCCAATTTCTATTGCTATCATTGGCGTAATACTTGGTACCTGGCTTGGCAAATTGCTTTTAACCAAAATTCCCGAGCGCATTTTTAAAAGAATCGTTTGTGCCATAATCTTGCTATTAGGAATAAGTCTTTTATTTGGATAAATTTACCCACCTAAATTGCAACAAAATAGCCTAACGACAATAAAACTTGAATCATAATCAGGCTTTGCTTTGGAATCTCACCATCAACACAAAGAACATTATTTTTGATTGAAGTGATTGGATTTCCGGGTTTTATAGATTGCTTTGTCGGTGCGGACATTCCATTGTAATTATAAAGATAGATCCAAGACCTTTCCAAGTTTTGCAAAGTAGATTGGTTTTTAGACAAATGATTCACAATTAGTTTGGAACCATTTAAATGAAGTGTAAATCCAATTTCTTCACCAAAAGGATCTGGAACGTCATCGGACTTACCTCCCGAAATATATTTTGCCGTTACTATGTCATACATTCCAATGTTATCGAAAGGAACATAAGATTGGTCGTAATGCCTTACGGCCCAAAACTGTGATTTGGTATCAACCAACTTCCATTCTGGATTAGTTTCAGGAAGTGCTCTGTCATCTGGCTTGTTCCGAAGGCGCAATAATACTTCATGCAAGTAGTTTAAATCGTTGGCGACAATGAGCGTTCCCTCGTACGGACTGCAAAGAAAGGTGCCTCCCACAAATGACCCAAAAGTCCACGGGGTCTTTTTAAAACTGAATACCTGCACGCCTTCGATCATTTGTTTTTCGACAGAGTATGGCTCGCTCTTTTCAATCACCTGTTTTGCAATTTGTTTCGAGTTTTCTGGTAGAACGAAAATATTTATGTCATTGCTAGGACCTTCGCCCCTTGTGTCCTTAAACGCTCTTGCAGCATGAAGACAGTAAATTTCAGGAACACTGACAAATAGCTTATTTATTTCTATTTGTTGGCTGTTTGGCTTTGTGCTTGCGATTTCTTCTCTTGATGGATCGATAATTAAATCTCCAAAAAATGACAATCCTCCAACTATCGATTTTTCTTTCGATGATTTCGTAGTAAACATTACTGTTTCAACATCAACAGGGAGCCATCGAATCACAGCCTTCCAGGCTGTAGCATCTCTTTTCGGAACAAACTTATCGGAAAGTTCTGGCGCCAATATTTCTTCGCTGGTGACGTTCGATTTTAGTTGTTTTAAGAACTCAGTTCCCTTCGCATTGCCTTCGAGACTAGCTACGTTGAAATATTTTTCTGCTTCTTCGTACTGATTAGTTAAAATAGCCGCATTACCCAATAATAAAGGGTCAGCATTTGAAGCGGCCAAAACATTCAATGCCATCTGACGCAAGTAAGCTTGTTCCATTTCGAAAAGCAACTTCTGGTCTTGTGACAATTTCCAAGCTTCAAGATAAGCTGCTAACGAAACTTTAACGTCGTTTTCGGAATCGTTTGAAGGATTGCGTTGGATAGTTATATTTCGAGCTCTCCATCGACCTATACAAACCCAGTCATGTGACTTACTTACGTCTAATCCCAAGTACGAGACAATTTTTTGAATTTCAGATTTAATTTCAGTTGAATCCGGAAAATCATAAAGTAGCTTACACAACTCGTATAAGCGCACGGACATGGCTCCATGCAAAAATGTTTGCGTCATCATATTTGATACAGGAGAGATCTTTTTCAGTTCATCCTTAACATTTCTACTCTCGACTTTAGTTGCATTGATACGAACTTCTGGAAATTTCTTATCACCGGTGATGGTGCAAGTAACCTGTGATTTTGAATCGGTTTTAACTTTGAATGGCATCGCATGTAGTACTGCACGCAAGGAAGCTTTAATAGAAAGAGGGTCTTCAAAACCTTTTATCAAATTAAGGTGATAAATATTGCCATCGTCAGTCATTTCGAACTTTAAAACAACAAAGATCTTGCCTTGACCACTACAGTGCCACTGTTTAGAAATTGCACGACTCAATTCCACGCCAAGAGCACTTGTGTCAGAAGGAATTAGTTGCTCGCCTTCAATATTTCCACTTTTTTTGGAGATTGCAACACACATCGCCGAACCTACTTTGGCCAGTCCGTTTGAAAAAGATTTAGCCTCTAGATAAGTCTCGGGAATTACTCTCTCACCCTTTTCATTTATGTATCCGAACCTTTTTCCATCGGTAGAAACAGATGCTAACCCCTCTGAAAAATCAGATGCTTTTTCAAAAGTGCACGGAATTACTAAGTCGCCGCTGCTATTTACAAAACCGTATTTATCGCCCATTTTGACACGTGCAAGCCCTTCACTAAAAGCATAAGCCCTATCAAACTTTGGCTCAATTACAAACTTGCCACCATAGTCTTTAAATCCATATTTATTATTTTCACTTGCGACCAAGCGCTTATCATGAAAATCCCATTCGCTATATTTAGTGGTTTCATTTGAAACCCTGATGCGCGAATAAGTATTGTGAGCACTCAAGACGCCGTCGCTGCTCATCTGTCGAAGTGGGCGATCGCCAGGCAATATGGTGACATTGTGAAAAATCACTTTGCCATTTTTATCAATATATTGGTCATCCCAACTACGCTTTTTCTCGTCAAAAGTAACTACATTAGCCAATCCTTCCGAGAATGGTCGAGCAAGGTCATATTTTGGTTCAATAGCGAATCTACCTAGCTTGTTGATAAAGCCAATTTTCCCATTAATTGATACTGGAGCAAGTCCTTCAGAATAAGAATAAATGTCATCATAAATTGGCTCAGCTTGCCATGCACCATTACGATCGATGTATCCCCATCCGCTAGAAAACGGACTAAAAAAGAGCCGTTGATAGATTTCGACAGCAGCTCTGTCATCCTTAAATGAAAGAGTATCACTAAATTTTCCTGGAATAACTGATTTACCAGACTTATCATAAAAACCCCAACGCGAGGCGCCATCCGGCTGACTTTTTTGAACTGCGCACAGACCTTCATGAGCGCTTTTCGCATCTGAGTATCCAGTACCAAAAGCCAAACTTCCATCTTTTTTCCAGTACTGAACATCCGGAGAGCGGAAACTTCCTCGATTCTCAGATCCATTCACAAGTAATAGCTCGTCTGAAAATTGATCAGATACATGAGCATTTGGGCCCACACAAAAAACAGCTTTACCTTGTTTATCGATAAAACTGTAACTCCTTTCCTGAACTTTTTCTTGAGCCGGGATATGAATTACTTTCGCTGCAAGCTCTTTATTTGTAATGACTTTGTGCTCGGTTTCCTTTCTTGGTTTTAAAATGCTGTAATTGCTATCTCGAACTATTTCTGGATAGTATTTTTCTGCATTCTGTAAACAACTAAATCCTTCTTCGCTCTTATTCTCATACTTGAGCACATCTGCAAGGTGCGAAATTGCAATAACATTAGTTGGATTAATAGACAAAACTTTCTGAATGATTTTTTTCCTGGATTCAAGAGCTTCTGGCTCAAGAGAATATCCTTCATCAGCTAAAACTAAATATGGCCATTCAAAATTAGGAAATTTTTGAGTGAGCTCTCGACATATTCGATACCTCTCAGCATCTCGTTTTGAGATAGCTTCTTTAAATTTCGCCAGAGCCTCATCTGCGACTGGAAACATAGGCATTAAGGCTTTTTCAAGATTGTTCGCAAGATTATTTCCAAGCTCTTTCGACGAGGAATTTCTCAACTTCTTCAGACAGATTCTTGCTAATTCCAAATTAGCATTGCACAAATAAACTTTCGCAAGACAGTAATACTGAAAGGGGTGCAAACCATCACGAACCGATACCGGATAGCCGCATCCGCCTTTGGTATCAGAAGTTTTCGTGTGAGTCATATTCGGTGCCGCCTGCAATTGGCATTGGGTGCTTTGTGCAACTGACAGAATAAATGTAAAAGCAATCGCTAATGACCGAACTCGCATCCACTACTCCTAGATGATTATTGACATTAACAATTGTATGCAGTTTAACTTGAAAAACGAACTACGTTCGATCTGACAAAACACTTCGCGATCTGTTTTTTCAACAAGCAGTAAAAAAAAACGATCCGCTTTAGGCGAATCGCTTCAATTTGGTTCGATTAAATAATCCTGCCCGGTAAGACTCGAACTTACGACCTCATGGTTCGTAGTCTTTTTCCGCTCCGATTTCCGTACTTTTCTTATTTTTGCCTAAGGCTTATAAAGGTTTACTCTGTGGGCGTTTCGGGGTAAAATAACGTTACCAAGCAGTTCCGTAATTTTGTTATTTTTTCTGCCAAAGGGGCCATATAGGGGCCATAAAATTTGACCGAAAAACCAACATCTACGGGTTGATTCTACCAGAAATATCGCCAAGCGGGGCCATAAACGACCCAAAATTCCTCAAGAGCCACAAAATACAACAAGGAAGAGCGATGGACAAGCGGAAAATTCCATTCACAAAGAAAAATATTGAGTCGTTGGAGCTACCCCCAGATAGCAAAAAACAGGAGCGTTTCTATGACACAAAAACGCGCGGTCTATTTATTTTAGTGAATCCTGGTGGAACAAAGACCTTCATGGTTCGCAGAAAAGTTAAAGGGCGATCTGAACTTTATACGTTGGGACGGTTTCCAGAGCTGTCGATTGAACAAGCTCGCGCAAAGGCAAGCGGCTTTCATTCTGCACTCACCGAAGGAAAAAGCCCAACTCTGGCACGCCGAGCCGAAAGAGCCGAACTCACCTTAGGAGAGCTATTTAATGAATACTTAGAGCGACATTTGAAGAAAAGCCGGAAAGGCTGGAAAGAACAAGAATTAAATTTTAAAAGAAATTTTGGACACTGGAAAAACCATAAATTGTCCGCAATCAGCAAATCCGATATTGAAAGATTGCATAATAACATCGGCTCTAAACGAGGCCACTATGCGGCTAATAGAGCAATTGATCTGCTCAGAGCAATGTATAACAAAGGAATTAGTTGGCAATTGTGCAGTGCTCCTAATCAGGCAGCTGGTATTTCTGAATTTACCGAACGACCGAGAGATCGCGTCCTTCAGGCAGACGAAGTTGCACGATTCTTAGATGCTCTAGAAAAAGAACAGGAGAAAAACGTTAAAGACTTCGTCGAACTTTGTCTTTTTACCGGTCAACGAAAAATGAACGTACTCTCGATGCGCTGGCAGGATATCGATTTAGTTGGAAAGGTATGGAATATACCAGGCGAAATGATGAAGAATAACCAATCCCATACGCTAGCTTTGAGTTCGGAAGAAGTAAGGATTCTGACTGAGAGAGCGGAAAGTCCAGATAAAGACGAAGTCTTTGTATTTCCGGGTGTCGGAAAAACTGGCCACTATGTAGAACCAAAGCGTGCATGGAAAGCCTTGCTGCAAAGGGCCAATATTGAGAATTTGCATATACATGACTTAAGAAGAAGCTTAGCTAGTTTTATGGCCAATAGTGGCGCTGACGTTTCAATGATCAAAAGTGCACTGAATCACAAAGACATAAAGACAACATTAAATGTCTATGTACGCACCGCCCGTAATGCCGAATTAGAGGCGAGGGAAAGGGCACATGAGTTGATGAAAAAACACCGGGAAGGAAAAGCCCAAGAAGTTATTCCTTTTAAAAGAGGATCGCAGAAGTAAACTCGTTAAACTCGAATAGACAAAAAAGACAATGAATCGCTCCCGACAATTCAGAAGAGTACTTTATTAATACCTGAAGAAAGGCAGATGACTGCCTTTCTTCACTGCGGCAACTATTTATCGGGGCCAGCTCTGATTGCTCGATAAATGCAATAGCCTGCATAAAGCGCAGACAATAAGCTCAACATAAATACAAGTCCAGCACAGCCTGGGATAAGCCCAAGGAATGGCTGTATAGCTTGAATACCGTTAACCACAAAATATTGTGGTGTTCCAGGAATACAAGCTAGTACTAAGTTTGTGCTTATAGCGGTAAAGACTGCTGAAGCGGCTACCACAATGGTTATTTGTCCAGATTCAGCAGGTTGTTCACCACTACCGCTTGCCACAAGGCATAAGCTGTTTTTATCCATTTACCTTATCCTTGCCAGGGCATCTATCCCGAAATTGGTCGCCCTTAACTCAACTTCTACATTAAATATAACACATTGTAAAGAAAATGTCAATAATTAACTTTACTTATTAGTAATAATATGATTAAATACTTTATGACTATATTATATAGTAATTAAAATGCATCAAAAATCCGTTCTTATCGGGACTTCCTATAACTTAAAGCCCTCTAACCACCCTGGCTTGGCTTATTGATACTATTGACATGCTCGCTGATGAGGTGCATTTATGCTGGTGAAAACCCGGTTGGTTTTTCGACTCCTTTTTACGCTGTTAATAATTTTCCTGTCCTTCGGAAGTCATTGCGTGGCAGCAAATGATGCGTATTGGGCCAATAAGCAGGCTAACGAGTGGGAAAGCCTTGGCGAGGACGAAAAGGCAATCGAGGCTTATACAAAGGCCATTAGCCTTCAGTCAAATGATGCTTGGACTTATATCAAACGAGGTGATGTCTTCAAGCGCTTGAAACAAAACGACAAAGCTTTGCATGATTATGCTTCCGTACTTCGAATGGACCCTACCGGCCGCTATGCCGGAACGGCATTTGCTGCTGCAGGAAATCTATACAATGAAACAAGCAAAAAAGACAAAGCTCTCGCTTGTTACAACAAAGCTCTCCTCTTAACTCCAAATCACGAAGCTGCAAGAATGAATCGAGGGCTTTTGTATTTTGGACAAGGCAACTATGACAAAGCTGCCAACGACTTGGTACCTAGCATATTGATTCTTGCGATCGGTTGGTTTTTTCTTGGTCTAGTTCCTTTGAGTATACTTGGCTTTATTGTCGCAGCAGGATACTTAAGACCTTTTCGCTTTTGGAAATGTACTAAAGATGCTTGCCTAATGAGCGTCTTATTTATTGGTTCATTGGTAACTTCAGGTCTACTTGGAGTTGGATTAATTAAGGCTTTTGGTATCTCGGGACCTTCGTTGAGTTCATTGGAAACAATTGGACGGGGAACATGCGTTTCAATGATTTATGCCTTTGTTGCACTTTCGTTCGGCTCTATAGTGGGTCTTCTTTGGAGGCTGGTAGCGACAAAAGTATTTCACAAGAATGAGAAATCGAACATTCCAGCTGAATCCAAATTTAGACCAGCTTTAATTATGGGCTCAATATTTTTAGCATCTCTTTTTACTTCATTGAGTTTTCCTCTCGGCTATGGTCATTCCGGGGCATCATCAATAGTTATGATGACGGCCGTTAACATACTGTGTACCAGGCTTATCTTCCCGGTTTTGATGATTGGCTTTTGCGTATCGGCAGGATTTTCAATTCCGGAATCACTCAAGAGATATCTACCAGCTTTTGCGAAGAAAGCTAAAAAACAAGAGCCGACACTGCAGACAAAACTTGATGTGACAAAAGAGGTCACAGAAGTTTCGGAGGAGAAAGAACTGGTAATTTCAGGAAGCGTTGGGCGTAGATTACAAAACCGATAACACTGTCAGATCCTATTGAACAAAGTAAACATTTAATTTGTCATTTCCAGCCACTGCCTGGAGTCCATTTTAAAGTAAAAATGTTGCCACTGGAAATAGATTTACAAGGTGGCATAAGAAATGTGGAAAGAGAATCACAAACTGCTTCAATACTTAGAACTCCTTCTGCCAAGCCATTTCTCTTTAAAAACGTGTTCCACTGAATCTTTTTCCCAGAATTGCCACTAAAGATAACCGTCAAAGCTGGTGGCGGATCAACGGGCAAAACCGTTTTGCGCCGATCAAAAGTAGCTTTGATTGCTCGTGTCAAAGAATCACCTTCAAAAGAAAAATTATCGGAGAGGTACTTCAAATCAAAAAAGTCCTTCATTCGACTATTAGCCATTCCCAGCTTTACCATAGCTTCAAATTTCTCGGCAATTACCGTTTCCTTCGGATAAGCCATTAATATTGGTTTCTCAAAATCAAGCAGACCGGGGAATGTTACCTCCACAGGTCCTGGAGTAACAGCATCTCCAAAACCAAGATCAATTTGAATTGGAATAATAGCTCCAGACAGTTCTGTTTTGAAGGTCACTCTTAGTCCCTCATATTGTTGCCCCTCTTTAATATTGCCAACTTCCAAAGTGTCAACACGCATAACAAGACCATCATCGGGAGTGCTTATTTTGAGAATATCTTGAAATACTTCTCTCATGGCATCAGGACTCTGATCTCCATGAGCTAATAAATCTACATCTTTAGTGGGTCTTAGAGGCTGATTAGTCCAAAGAGCAAAGAGCATAGCGCCCTTGAGAAAAAATCGATCCTTGTGTTTTGAAATCGAAATGCGGTACAGAAGCCTTTCAATTCCATACCGTATAAGAACATATTGGAAATCTATCTTTTGTTCTTTAGCAAGATTAAGAAGGCGTTGCCTAACTGATTCACCAATATTCTTTGTCAAGCCAGAGCCTCCATATATGGTTGCATCACTCGCCGCACTCTGCAAATGCCAGCATACTTCCAAATCTCGTCATACGTAGCTTGTTTTTTTTCTAGGCTATCGCGAAGTGCCTCAATGGCTACATCAAGACCGATTTTGTTCCTGAATTTAAAACAGTCCGCCACAGTTTTAGCCGGAGAAAATACTTTGACAGGTACTCCTTCTATTTCGTATTGTTTGATTCCATCATTAAGAGACCTTCCTGTCATATTTATTATTTTGATGGGAGGATAGGCAATCTTTGGTCTGGCCGCCTTAATGTCTACTGCTATCCAAATTTGCGAGGGAATTTGTGTTGTCAGGTTGTAAAACTGCAGAGCAGAGATTAGGCAGATTACCGAATTTGGAGCAAGTTTTGCCACCTCGGCTAGACTGTGATTTTCTGTAATGACAGAATTAATCGAGCTGTATAGACCTCTGCCTATTTTCTTTATTTGTCCTTTTTCAACAAGCCTTTGAAGATGCATTCTAGTCCACTTTTTCGACACAAAATCTTGCGGGCGAATTATTCCCCGGCCTTTTATAAAGTCTAGAATTTCGGCTTCTATGTTTTTAGTCACGTTACAAACCATCGGTACTTATACAAATATACCAAGACTTTGTAACACATAAAACCTAAAAACGAAAGAATGGGCTCATATTGGGCTCACGCACAAGGCGAGCATAACCCTCCAAAATCGTGCAATTCAGGGACTCCCAATAAAACAGAAATGAAAAAGGACTCAAAAAAACAGCCCAAGCGACACCCATACATATGTTACAATTCAATACAAGAAGCACTAAAAGACTTGAATGTCATAACAGGGATGATTACACTCGGACGTGTGCGAAGCACCCCGAAAGGGAGTCCGAGTGTAATCATCCCTGTTTCGCAATCAAAGTCAAAATTCGCAAACCATTCCCTCCTAACTTTTTCTTTTTTCTGGTTATACTGATTGTAGGAATCTTTTCCTGCGTCATTTAAATAATTACCTTTATTTTTATCCTTTTTCGCTGTTAAACAGCTGTCTTTCATGAAGCCCACGCTGGGCTAAACACAAGGAAAACTAAATGAATAGTATCCAACCAGGTGGTTCACCAATGAACCATCCAGGCGGAGGCCTTCTCACCAGAAAACAGGCCGCCGCCTATCTCGGCATTGCCGAAATGACCCTTTCAATCTGGAAATCGACTGGCAGATACAATTTGCCGGTGGTAAAAGTTGGGCGCCTAGTCAGATACAAAAAATCTGACTTAGACGCTTTCATTGAACTTAGAACCACAGGCGGAACACTCCCCTTGCATTAAAATTTCTAATCCTACAAAACGGATTGCAAAATCTAGACGGTTGCGTATTTGGTGGCATGTTCATCAAAACGCTAACTTGTCTTGTCTCGCTGCACCAAACAGAAGGAGCTAATCATGGCTTGCAATTGCAGCATATACAACAATAAAATCTCAGGAAAAATGATGTTCTTCACAAATCCACTTTCAGTGGCATTCATTCCTGACCATAGCTGTAACTCTATCGCTCAAAACATCACACTGACTTACAGAAAAATTCAAGACTTTCTGGATGTAATCGAATGCACCGAAGAAGAATTTCTCGCGGAATTCCAGGACGGTAAAACATTCGATTGCATTTTTTCAGTAGAAAAGCTGAGAAAACTCGGCTTCATGGCCAATCCATACAAACGTGGAGAACTAAGCATCGTTCAGCTAATTAAATAAAGCCTGAACAAAAAATACGCGGTGATAAGGATGGCGGCATTTTGCCGCTGTCCTGAATCATTTGCATTTTCAATCGCCGAACAAAAGGATTTAACGGCATGCCAAGAAAAAGAAAATATATAGACATAACCGTCGGTTTAGCTTATCCAGAAATTAAGAAAATAAACGAAATAATCAAAATAGACGGATGCAACAGATCCGACATCGTTCGAATTGCAGTAAGACAATTTCTCGAAGCATATGGAAAAGAGCCGCAAAAAGAATACGAAAATGTTCTTGAAGCCAGATTGCGCAAACTGGAAAATCGCATTGCTACCCTTTCAGTGCTTGCCACCAGAGCTTCAGCTCAAGCTCTGTATTATATGACCTTGCCATACAGTAGAGGCGGTTTTCCAACTCGACCACTGAAAGAAGAAGCTTTCAAAAGCCAGTGGGAAAAGAGCCGGTCCTTCGCTGTTCAGTTTCTAAAAAACGCTTCGGTTTTAGACGCACCGGATGAGCAAGAAACAGACACTAAACCCTTAAACAATGACTAGCGTTTTCACACTCCTTTGGGAAGAAGGAAACAGATTCAAGCGCAAAGACACTTCATCCTCGGCCGGAAAACAGAAGATACAGATAAAAGCGGGTAGTTCAAGAAATGCTCGGATAAAAACGAGCAAGATTGGAAAAATGCGTTATCGCGGTTACCTCTCAGACAGAGGTAGTCGCGTCAACGCCATTGTCAAATCCAAATATGTCAGACGGGGCTCTGATTCTCAAAGACACATGCTGCAACACGTTTTTTACATAGGCAAGCAACACGAGAAAGAATATGAACGCGAACAAGATCCAAGGAGATTTTTCTCCAAAGACCGTTTAGGAATTGAGCGTGACGATGTTTTAAAACACCTGGTTACGCACCAGGGCAAAGATGTTGCCATGCACAAAATGATTCTCTCTCCCGGAGACAATGCAGTAAACATGCTTGATTACACAAGAGAAAGCATGGAAAAACTGGAGCAAACTCTCGGATACAAAGTCGATTGGTTTGCGGTCGAGCACAAAGACACCGATCACAAACACGCCCATGTTGTCATTGCCGGTCGAGTACGGGAACACGACAAAACCAAAGAAACTCAAGAGAAAGAGCTTGAAATCTATCTCTCCAATTGGGCTGAGCATATGCAAGGCAAAGATTTGAAACTCTCTAGGGATCATTTGGACTCTCTGAGAGTGGCAGGCAATGAATATCTTCTGCGAGAGAGATCAATTGACCGAGAGCTTGATCAAGCCATAGAGCGGGAATTCGGATTGAACGATTGGACATATGACCGCCAATTAGAAAAAGAACTCGGCTTAAAAATACACTATCAAGACAGAGAATATGTTGAGCGAGAACTTGGGTTATCGTCAAAAGAAAAAGACGAAAGAGCACTGCTAGAACTTGGGCTTAACACCGACAGACAGAACTGGGCCGACAACAAAGACATCGGGCTTGGGCGAGTCTATGACCTTTCCCGGCCATATCTCGATGACCAGAGTGCAGATTATCTGTACAAGCTTTCCCAGTCTGTTGAAAAAGAAATTACAATCGACCAACTCTCTAAGACGCTTCATTCAGAGCAAAAATCTAGACAAGATCAAGAAATCCCATTTGAAACAAATCTTCCTCAACTTCTACTTGATTTAAGATCGAATACTCGTTCAGAACAAGACTTAGACAGAGGCGAAGACTTGCTTTCTTCCGCTCTGTATCAAGAGCACGAATGCGATCACAAAGAGCATTCCCAAGAGATTGATATGCAAATCTTTGACAGTGCTCAATCCAAACCAGAAAGAGATCGAACCGACGACGATGATCGATCTCCCGATACAAAAGGATCTAACCAATGATGATTATTGCACTGGGAGCATCATTTGCTTCTTTCATTCTTGTGGAGGTGATTTATTTCAACACCATCTATAACTTGGAAGCCGGTTTTCTGCCCGCATTAGGAGTGGCGTTTATTTCATTCATTGCCATAAGCATTTGGCTAGCAAATATTGACACAAGGCGCGATTTTCCTGAACCAACTTATTGGCGACTTCCCGCTCCTCAAGTAATTTCCATCGTAAGGAGAGTTCTAAAAACATACAGCTATGGAAGAAGCCGCTGGTTCATCACATATGAAGACAGACAAGCGGGAGAAGTTCATGCGTGTCTTTCATTTATCGACGACAGCTATACCGACATGCGCTGGCTCGTTCCCAATGGACGAATCGAAAAAAACATAAATGTCCGAATCTCTTTTGAACCCAAACCCGATTCTGCAACCGAGGTTGTCTTGACCTGGTTAGTTGACTCGCCAATTTCGCGCTTCGATTGCAACTGGATCATTTCCGAAGTAACAAACTCAATCAATCAAAACCTGGCTGACGCTCAATACAGCCGAAATACAGCAATCAAACAATAAAGGAGAAAAACCATGTCAGAGCATAACTTTCTGGGAGATATCTTCACAGCAATATTTCTTCCATTATTCTTAATCCTCATCCTGGGCTTGATAGCAGGTGTCAAAGTCGACTCAATTTTGACCGGCTACTTCAGATTAATACTCTCGGTAGTTGAATCATGCATAGAAATAACAGCCAAGCTAACCGGTACTTTCATTCGAGAAACATTGAAAGCAATTCAACAACAAAGCGCAACAAAATCTCAGCGGCAATTCGTAGAAAGAAAGAACGAAAAACCAGACACGAAAGTCAAGCCGGTCAAAGTTGTTGTGGTGGAGGACTGAGCCATGACAGCAAGCAAAGCAGAACTGGAAGGAACTCTTAACTGTCTTACAACTGAAGCACCAGAAATTATTTCAACCGCCTTGAACGGTCTGGGATATACAAACCTGAATGTAAATACTCAATTCAGACAAGCAACCGGCCGAACAAAAACAAGCGAACAATATGGAGCCGATAGATGGGACTTTGAATTTCGAGTCATCATTCGATGGCAACCAATAACCAGACTACCCGGCAAGGCGCTAATAAATGTGGAAGTTGAAGAGCAGATATTCTCTCACCAGCAAGACAATTGTCTCAAAAGATGCCATCAAATATGGGATGAAATAAAAAGAAACAATCAGTTGATTAAAGAAAACAAAGAAGACGAAAGTTCAAGATGGGCAAATATCAATGAATTAAAAGAGGCAGGATACCTGAAAGACGTAACTAGTAATAAATTCATCGTCGGAAAATTAAACGACGAAATAATTTCAATACCAGAGAATTTAACGCACGAACATGTTTTAGTCTGTGGTCCTACCGGCGCAGGCAAAACAAGAACGGTTTTTGTCCCCAATCTCACACAAAGACTTTTAACTTCAGCCCTTGTTACTGAAGCAGCTTCTGGAGATAACCCAGCGCCCCTATATACAATGACAGCCGGATGGAGAGCTTCTGCCGGTCATGCTATTCACTACTTCAATCCGAATGATTTAACCAGCACAAGAATAAATCCTCTTGATGCTGTGCAGAATTTTGATGATGCGTTGCAGACAACAAATTTGATCATCAGAAACACTTCGCTTCCGAATAAATTTGGCGGCGATCAAATCTGGGAACAATCAGAAATCTATTTGCTCAATTCACTTATCCTGCACTCCGTCGGATTGCGAAAAGGAAATGTCGCAGCCGTAGGGGAGAAAGCCAATCTTGCATACATCCGATCTCTTTTGCGAGAAGGTCCGGAAGAAATCGGCCGAGTAATTGAAAATACAAAGATTGATCTGGCACGCAAAGAATACCGGTCTTTTTATAAAAACACGAGTCCTAATTTCAGATACGGAGTTTGTTCCGGCCTTCTTGTCAGATTGAATCCCTGGGTCAATCCAAAAATTGCTGCTCTAACTGAAGTAACTGATTTTGACCCTGCTGTGTTGAAAGAGCAACTATTCACTTTTTACTTTGTCACCTCGACCAAAAGACCTCAATTCAAGCCAGTCTCCGCTCTTGCCTTCAACTATATTTTCGATATCATCCAAAGCCCGGGATTCAGTTATCCTTTAACGCTTTTTCTTGATGAGCTGACAAACTATGGGTACATACCTGACCTGCCGGACAAATTGACGCATATTAGAAACCAGAAAATTGGAGCAGTTCTGGGAATACAACATCGCATTCAGCTAAGCAAGGTCTATTCAGAGAAAGATGCACACCTGCTTTTGACACAACCCGGCACAAGGATATTTTTCCGTCCCCGCGATAACGACTCTGCGCAAACAATAAGCCGGTCCCTGGGAAATGCCACTTTGAAACAACGAAAGGTTCTCTCTAGCGGCGCAATTCAAGAAGATGAACGCCAAAAGCCATTAATGGATGCCTCAGAAGTAGAGCGATTACCCAAAGAAAAAATCATCGTCCTGACTCCCAATACAAGCCCGGTCATTCTCGAAACAATAAAACTAACCGAAGACGGGGAGAGAAAAATCCGGATTCCACACAGCAGAAGAAAAATCAAAATCGATGAAAAACTAAATCTAGAAATTCAAAGAGAAAAGGCAGTATCAGAAGAAACGAAATCGAATTCTTCTAAAGTTTCCGATTCAATGAAACCGACAGTAGATCACACATGGCATTGTAGTGACCTAAAGGATTCTATACTTGATTCAACCACCACAGAAACGGACTCAAAGTCCCTCTGGGAAGATGATGAAATGGAGTGAGCATTTGAAGGAAAATAATCCTCCTATTCATTCCTTGTAAATCTGATCAACAAGTGAAAGTTTATCTTCAATTTTTTTGGCTTGAGAATCGAGTTTCAGTCTTCGCAACTGTTCGCCGAGATGTTTGAATTCCCTGTAAGAATTTCTGTCTTTTATCCAGTTATTGGCTTTTCCTGCTTCTTGCCAGCATTTTTCAGCTTCCTTTTCATCTCCAGCTCTGGCGTATAAAAGCGCAATCCGCAATTCATTTTGCAGCCACTTTACTGGATCTTTAGTTACCAGTGCTCTGCACTCTAAAAGATATTGTTTTGCTTTCTTGAAGTCATCATCGGCCTGGCAATGAGCAGCTATATTCGTTAACAACGGATACAGCGATTTATCATGTTCGCCAGCATGTTTCTTTCGAGTCGCAATCCAGGCTTCATAGAAAGCAATCGATTTGGATCTGTCGTTACGGACATCATATGCATGGCTTATAAAACGATAGATTTCATCATCCACATCATCATGGTCATGGCCGGTATATTTTTCGGCTCGATCTACTAATTTTCCAAAATAAGATAAAGCTGTTTCATCATGCAATTTACCTAGCCTAATTGAGTCACTCAAGGCATCAAAAGCCAGGTCGAAAAATCTGGGATTCAACATTTTGTCATTCACCGCCAATAGCGTATTTATTGCCTGCAGTCTCATTTCTGCGGCTTTATCATTTTCCTTATTGGCTTGATATGCATTAGCCAACCGAAGGGCAGCACTTGCGTACTCTCTTGGTTTGGCATTCTTCTCCAGCTTGGCTTGTTCAAGCTTCTCAATGTTTTGCCTGACAAGATTCAAATGCTGTGCGTCTTCTTGTGATTTTTTAGCCGCTCTGTCCATTTCAGAGCTTGTATATTCTGCAGTCGCCTCCTGAGCTCCCACAATTCGGGCAGTTGCAAAATCATGGCGCTCTTTTTCCTCGTTTAATTTTGCAAGATCCGACTCTTCATCCGCTGCTTCTTTTTGTGCTCTTCGTTCAGCACTGCGCTCTCTGTTTTCCAAAAGGGACTGATAGACATTTGGTGGTACTCTGGATTTCAAACTTTCTAACGATTGTGTTTCCGGCCTTTTGGCTGCGTTCTCGCGTCTGAAATTTCTTTGGCGCGAATTTTGTTCAATAATTTTCATGGTTCTGGTTTTGCGAATCCAGACACCATTTTGAAGTTCATACTCAGGATCAATTCGTCTGCGAGACCAACCGTATCCCCCAAAGAAATGACTCTTATACTTAGCCATATGCTGCTCATAAAGCTTAGTCAGTTTTGCTGAATCTTCTGTTTTTCCAGCATGAGCTAGCAGATAGGCTAACTCTCCAACATCGTTTATTGAAAAGTTCTTTTCGTAATTACTTGCAATAGGAGTGAGCAATTTTGCAGCTCTTGCCTTGTCCCCCAATTCAAGCCAAATGGCTGCACTTTTCAAACTGTTGCGCGAGTTTTTAAATACATTAGCTTTTTCGGCTTTAGTTACCCATTCAATTGCATTTGCCCTTTCATTTTTCAAAAGACAAATAATAGCCATCTCGTTCATGCAGTCCGCCTGCTGATTTGAATTTTTACCTTCAATATCGGCCCATATCTGCAACTTTTGCAAAACCAGCTTTTCCGCTTCGTCATAATTTTTACGGGCTAGATAAAACTCAATGAGCATATCCATTATTTGCAACGAGCCATACCCAATAAAATTTCCTTCAATGCCATTACTCAATAGACTGACCTGTAGGGATTCCTTTAATGCCGGCTCGGCAGTATCGGCATAAGCATCAGGCGGTGGAGAATGACTGACCATAACATGTCGAGTACCGTACAGAACATGCTCGTCAATACGCTTCATTGCTGGAGGTTCGATTGCTTCAAGACGATTCGCCTCCTTCTCCTCTCCAAGATCGCGCAAAGCAGCAGCATATTTCATTCTGAAAGGAGCAGTTCTCCTTCCCTGGGTACCCCAATTGAACGAAGCGATTTCTAGCGCCTGTGCAAGTAATTTCTTTTGTTCTTGTTTGTCTCCATGAGCTTTGCAAATTTCTGCTTTGTGCTCCAGTAGTTCAATAAGACTAGGATGCTTTTTGCCAAGATTCTGACTGTATAACTCAGCGATTTTATTGGCTATTGCTTCGGCTGTTTCGAGTTGGCCGTTTTTAATTAAAACGTCCACCGCCCAAAAGAGAACCGCAATATTTGAACTTACCTCGCGATATCCTGCTGGTGCCAGTATCTCTGGATTCGCTGCATAAACTGCCAATATGTTATTTGAGAGCGCAAACGCCTCTTTATCCTTCTTTTGTTTTGCATAATTGTCCACCAGAAGCGCACTATTCAGCAGATTAGCCGCCTTACCCTTATCGTTTTTTTGCAGATCCAGTTCGCTTCCTCTTTTTAAAATCTTTTCTAGAAGGTCGAGTCTACCCGCATCTTCAAAAGCTTGAGTGCACAAATCTCCACGACGATTTCCCGGGTGCGGCATCAATTGCGGGTTGGATCTTTTTGCATCTTCTTCCAGCATTATAATTAGCAATTCAGAAGCTCTTTCAAAGTTCTTCTTTTTCAATTCCACATTTACAAGATCACGGCTGTACTTACCGCTTTCTGTTTCGTTATTTTGATTGGCAGATGGTTTAAGGTCCGCAGCAAGCTTCCACTCTCCCTCGTGCTGAAATAATGATCGCACTTTTTCAATTTGAGCAGGATCAGTAAGAACGGCGGCCTGCTTCTTTGCCAACTGGACTATCTGCTCCGACATCCAAATACTTTCATCATCCAGTTGATTCCTCAAAATAGAATCGCACAGTTTGGATATCGTATCGTTGCTCAACTCCCTGGTGGTTTCCATCAATTCTAGTGCCTTTTCTTGACTAGAGAAGCCCGCCAAAGTTTTTCCTTCAAAAGAGGCTCTCTTTTCAAATGCCGCAGATTCAAGATATGCTTGCACGGCTTCATTTTTTCTGCCTTGCATTTCAAAAGCATAAGCCAAATCGCGACTGCCCCTAGTTTTTCTTTGACTGGTGCTACTAAGGTATTTTTCGGCAGTGGAATAGTCCTGCAAACGATTAGCCAGGCTTGCCATGCCCAAGTACAGATTATCCTTATCGTACAGAATTTTTGTTTCACTGGCATAATTTTTAAACTCAGTTAAAATTTTACGCGCCCGCTCATTTCTGCCTGCGTTAATGCATGCGACGGCAAATTCGATCAAGCGTAAAAAATTGCCTCTGTCTTTTTTGGCACAAACAATTTCAAGATTTTTGTCAGCCTGGGTAAAATCTTTCAACATAATTTGGCAAAGCATAATTTCGACAATAACTGACTCCCTATGAATATTGTTCGGCGTCAATTCATTGAGTAGACGAGTAAGTAAAGTGTAGGCAGCATCCGGGTCACCAAAAAATTCAAATGCAAGAGACATTCGCTTGACTCTATTTAGATTG
>CAZFKB010000063.1:0-19675 GCA_964519785.1 uncultured Candidatus Obscuribacterales bacterium
GAAATCATCAGGGTTTTGAGACCCTTGACGAAATCGACCGCCTTCATGGAAAAACGCAAGACATCCGGTTTCAAAACCGAAATGTCTCACGCTTTCTTAGCTCGCTACTTCTTCACAAAGAGCGGCAACACCATCCTGTCGTTGACGAAACAGGCGGCGACGCCCAGCACGAAGAGCAGAAGCCCTGCGATGATGCCCCAGTAGAAAGCGGAAATCACTGCCAGCGAAAGTGCGCCAGCAACGAAAACCACGCCTACCGTAAGGGCGACAAACCAGGCGGTCATGATGTTCTGCACACGCGGAAGCGGGCAGGACGAATCATCGCTAAGACCGTAATACTTACGCAGCCCAACGCGGGCAGCCTCATATACGCACCACAGCGCAAGACCGATGAGCCCAGCATTGGTCAATGCCGATGCCCCCAGGTCGAAACCGGGAGCAATCAATGCAGTGAAAAACACGGCTACGGAGAGACTGATGATGCGGCTGACGTTCTTAATCATAGGATTTTCATCCTTTCATTTGCGTAATTTATTTGCGGGGTGGATTTTAGCTCAGAGATAACGTGCAGTCTGAGCCTTGTCGAATACCTGCGCAGAAGCTCGGTCCTTGATATGAACCATCACCTCGTCGAAGGCAAAAACCTTCGCATAGTCATGGGCATAGACCTGAGCTGTTCCCAGGGCGACGCATTCGGAAAAGCCGTAGAGAGTGGCAACCGCCTTGTTGCTCACATTGACACGACCTTTGAAGACCCAGATTTTGCCCTCACCAAGTACGCTTTCGCGCTTGTTGATAGCCTGGGTGGTCACGTACACGACATCGTCGATGGGCTTGCCGAGCTTCACCGCAAGGGCGAGGGCGGCATCCACAGCTTCGTCCACGGTGTCGTAGACGACACTGCGTTGTGCGCGACCGAGGTCAGAAATCAACTCGATGAAGTTGATCTTTCCCTTGACGTGGTGGAATTGATAGAGCAGCAAGTCATCACCTTCCATGTAAATGGAAAAGCCGGCGATGAAATCCTTCTCGTTGAGCGGTCTCACGAGGCCAAGAATGATATTGCGAAGTCTTTCACGGGTCGTCGGCATGCTTTTTCCTTTCGTGCATTGCCGTTTCTCTTTTTGCAATCCTCCCGGAGATGTGCATCTCCGGGAGGCTGCGCTTTGAACTTCAGCTAAGCTTAACTGTCCAGTCGCCTGAACAGTCCGCGCCGGATCAAATCTTCCACCTCAAGAGGAGTGAAATACTCCTCTTGCCCGACGAACGAAGTTACGTCAGACTCTTCGGTTTCGAAAACGATCCATTGCGAATCAGCACCGACGACTTTCAAAGTCTCGTTGCCGAAGTAGTGAGCAGTCACCGCGTCAGTCACATAGACGCGGTTACCAATGGACAGCATGACCTTACTTGTAAGGCTTCAGGATCGCGCTGTCGTAGGTGGCGTCGATCTGCGTGAACTTGCCGGCGGTAACCAGCTTGCCCAGCTTCACGTTCGCCTTGATGTCGTCGTCGCTGCGACGCTTGCCGGTGATCTCGTTGGTGAGACGACGGCAGAGCACATCGGCCGCCAGGACGGTGACTTCGTCCTTGCCGGCTTCCGATGCGTGCAGAACAGTGACGAGCATCTCGACGGCCTTGCGGACGTCCTTGGAAAGCTCGATCATGCGGGGCTGATAGTCGCCCAGCTTGATCTGATGCTTCAGCATCGCGTAGTGAATCTTGAGCATCTGCTTGCGCAGAGTCTTCTTCGCGAAGATGGCGTGGCGCTGCAGCTCGGGGTTGATACCACGAACGCGGTCCACGTCGGCGAAGCGCTTGTTCTCCGCCCAGAGAGTGAAGAAGGCGATGCCGAGAAGCGACCATTTGCCCTTCCACAGATGGACCGGGTTGTAAGGCTTGAAGCCCTTGATCTTGGCGAGCGGCGCCATGTACTTGTTGCCGTGTCCCTTGATCAGACCCTTGAGGAACGCCATGTCGAGCATGTCGTCCTGCCCTTCGTAGATGGAAGGAGCCATGAAGTCGTGGATGTTGTCGCCGATCAGATGACCGGCAAGGAAAGACCGCCCGCCATGCGTCTTGAAAGCATGGTGAGTGGTAGCTTCGAGCAACATCCGAGCGCCGTAGATCTTGGCGATGATGCACTCGAGCTCGCCGCGATAGCCTTCGTCAAGCAGGGCAGAAGTCCAGTTCGTGATGGCATCGCCACCAACGATCATGCCAGCCAGCTCGCCGATGCGATCGAGAACGAGTTGTCGTTTGCCGATCTTCTCGCCGTAAGTCTCGCGGTAGTCAGCCCAAGGCAACATGCTCTTGAGCAAAAGACGCATCGTACCGGCGGCATTGGCACCAAGGGCGATGCGCCCGCGGTTCAAGCCGTGGTAAGCGATGGTCAGCCCGTCGCCGTGGTCGGGAACCAGGAGGTTCTCGGACGGGATACGGAAATTGGTGAACTTCAAGCCGTGGTTGTAGATGTGCTTGACGGCGTGAATGCCGTACTTGATGAGCTTGAAATTGTCGCTGTCGCTCGCCGGCAGTTCGCAGACGAGGACCATCGGACGGGCACGCTCGAGCTCACGCGCGACGCGCTCGGCAAGCGCCGGATTGTCCTTGGCCTTCTTGCGAAGAGCTTCGGCAGTCGGCAGGTCCTTGCCCTTCACCATGCAAACCAGGCCGATGGTGCGACCATAGTAGGAGTTGGAGATGAAGGTCTTGTGCCCGTTAACGACGAACGAATCGCCGTCGCGCACCGCGGTGGTACGCAGCGCTGTCATGTCCGAACCTGCGTTCGGCTCGGTCAAAGCGAAGCCCGAGAGGACCTCACCAGAAGCGAGCTTCGGCAGATACTTCTTCTTGAGCGCTTCGGAACCGAAGTGCATGATGGGATCGACGGCGCCGATGCAGCCATGGATAGACAGCATGCCGGCAACCGTGGCATCGCCCGTCGCAGCCATACGCGTGATGAGCGGCATGGCGTCGATGAGCTTCGCACCCCAGCCACCATATTCGGTGCCGACGAGGGCGCCCCAGTAGCCGGTGGACTTCAGGTCGTCGATCACAGCCTGGCTGACCTTGTTGTCGGGACCCATGAGGGTGCCGGCTTCGCGGTGAGCGGCAACGATGGCGACAGCAGCGTCCATCTGCTTCTGATAGGTCGCAGTTGTGCCCTTGGGGGCGATATTGCGGAAACGGTCGACCGGAGTGGCACCGGACCAAACGGCGAGGTGCACCGGGCTGTTCTCGATCCGGAACTTGGGATCGTAGTTCTGCTCGGCGATTTCGTCGCTGCGGTCCAGCTCACCGGTCTTCTCGATCTCGTCCTTCGACTTGCCGCCAGCTTTCAGAACGTCGTCGATGACGCCGCCTTCAGACGGAAGACCAGTCAAAGTATCGGGGGTCCTGTTCTTCTTCATGTATTTTCCTTTCGGTGTTCAGAAGAGTTGAGGAGTTTTGTGGTTGAGATGAAAATTACTTCTCGTCGCGATCGCGGTTACGGTCGCTGTGCTCGGTGTCCTGATTTGTTCCCCAGTTCGGATCTTCGTCGATCGACTTGGCGGGGAAGTACAGAACACCCATCATGCAACCAACGCCCATGAACAGGGTGATGCCCTTGAGCCAGTCGTTGGGAGCATTAGCGGCGAGGTAGAAGAGTCCAAACATGCACACGAGGAGCGTCAACGCGATCTTGACTTCACGCCTGTGCTTGGCGGGATCCTTGATCATTTCAGGCCCTTTCTATTGGTAATACAGATTAGGTTCATGACTCCCTCAAAGCTCTTTTTAGATAAGACCTGCAAAACCAAGAACCCTAAAGTTCATGATTGGATTTGCTTGAAGTCGATATCTACTGCTTGATTAGTTGAGTGAAGCTCTGAAGGAAGAGTTAAAAGATAGAGAACTCTAGGATGAAATTGGAGTGTAGTTCAAGCATCAAGAGTTTTAAAAGTTGCTTAGTTATAAAGAGGCTCGCGCGAAGTTTTCTTGCAATGCTCTAACGCCTTATGAATTGAACTTGTCAAGTTGTCGCGCAAACTCACGCAAACTCGCATCAGCTCACGCAACCACTTGGCAAGCGCCGGTATTTTGTTTTTGCTTCGTGCTTTTTTTGACTAAACGTCGACTCATAATCAACCTAATGACAGTATCGTATTTGGTATCACTTTTTTCGCTTTATATTGTTTGAGGAAAATTTGTTAGATAAATCCGCCAGACAACTTTTTCTAACAACTATTCCAATGCTCTCCAGTCTAAAGACCTTCCTATCGACTTTTAATTAAAAGGCAATGTTCAACCCAGCGTTGTTAAAACTACAACTAAACCAAAACAACGCTTTGGGCGCCAGAGAAAGTTCTAGCTGTGACGCGTGAGCATGGCAGTTTCTAATGCAAGATTCACTATCGGCACTAAAACTGACATTATCACTAGTGTTTCAAATACTGTACTCATTGGTCTGTACTGAGGTTGTCTGAGGGGAATCGAATAATGCGGGCATGATATTTAGCTTCCAATGATGATTGTTGACGCTTAACCCAAACTGATGTTCCAGCGAAAACCTGATACAGACCAGGAAATTGAAAGATGCGAAACAATAGTTTTACTGTTTTATATAGTAAATTTGCTTTCAAAAATAGAAAAACCGGTGAGCTACCTTTGAGTGGCAGCATCACCGGAGTTTCTACGATTCAACCAAGAAGCAAACGTGCTCGCTTCATGACGATGCGCGCACGCTTACTCGGCTTGAGAGTGAGAAAGCCACTACCACGCCCCTTGTGATAAGGAACCGGCGAGCGGAACTGACGGTAGGTGAGATCGTGAATCTTCCCGGTGGCTCTGTGTTTCAGATACCAATGCGTGCTGCCCTCATGGCGCAACACCTGGGGAACGTAACCCGACCTTGCCCTGCCGAGCAAGTGATATAAGGCTTCGGAAGCCACATAACAATGGCCAGTATACCGGTTGCGACGCTTCAGCTTACGATAACGCGGCTTCAGCAGCTCCGATGACAGGCTCATTTGAATAGCTCGATTGATATTACAAGTCGACATCGTCGTTGACGGCTGCATATTTGCGATCCGGTATGGGAATGCCAATGTCACGCAGACACTGGTCGAAATGTTCCCTTGCGTGTGGATAGCAGGCACCACAATTGGTGGAGCACTTCAGGGTTTTGCGAATCTCCCTGAAGTCTCTCGCACCGCCATCGACAGCCGCTTTGATATCTCGGTCTGAGACCACAAAACAACTGCAAATGATCATCGCACGTCTCCTCAGCGCCGCTTCATCAACCAGAAGACTCGATAAGAGCGCGAGAACCAGAGCTGGTATCGCACCCGAATCAGTTTCGCCTCACGGACAAGGTTTGACACTTTGAATTCGTCTCCACCCTGCTTCTGAATGGCAAGAGCCCAGAGTTCAAGAAGAGAAGCATGATTCAAAGACCAGGGCGTATCCGCCTTGCGGTAGAGCTGGTCGGCCTCCTCGTAGAAGCTGAGCGCCTCTTCGAGCTTCCCCGCCTTATAGCGAAGGAATCCGAGTCGGTGGCGGATGTAAGCCGCCTCCGTGGTTACCGGACCAAAAGACTTGTGGAAAATCAGAAGCGCTGCAGTGAGCAGACGCTCCTGCCTTTCACGATCGACGGCACGCTCGCTAGGGTAAGTCTGCGCGACGAACACCATTGCATGAGCCGTTTTGGGATGCGAAGTCCCGTAGTTCTCGGTGCGGTGCGAAAGCTGCAGCAAAAAGAACTTGCGTGCTTTCTCTTCGCTACCAAACAACAAGAACAGTCGAGCGGTGAAGGCGAAGAATGCATCCTTCAACCAGCACCAGGAGTTGTGAATCAAGGTCATAAAAAACTCCTCGATTTTGTGTTAAACCGGAGAGCCAATAGGGGCTCTCCGGGTCGGCGATTATCGCCTTAGTGAAGGTCAGAGATTGCCGGCGTAGGAAGCGACCTCCGCAGCGATGCCGCGCGAGAGCAGATAGCCCATGCCGTCGTGACCATAGTTGTGAATGACCGGTCGCCCGTCTGCGCAGATGTTGCGGTCGACTTCGACACGCGGCAGCCAGCCCTTGCGCTCGGGACGCAAAGCACGGATGACCGAAATCACCTGCGACGCATCCGCCTTGAGCTCGGGAGCAATGGCATTGCAGCGGTCGATGATACCTTGGGCACTTGCAAGGTCTGCACCTTCGCAAGACTCGTGCGGACCATCGAAGATGGCGCCGAGCTTGACATAGCCGTTGTGCGGCACAGCGCAGGCTCGTGCATGCGGTCCCTCGTCGGCGATCACCACCCGGTCGAGATTGTTCGAACGCACGGTGACGACCTGGACGCGGTCGGGGAAAACGTCTGCGTCTTTGGCGAGCTCGCGCGCACCAAGACCAGAGCAGTTGACGATGACCGAATACTCCGGGTGGAGCCCGTCGAGGCTCTTGAACTCCGCCTGCCCGAAAAGCCCGCCGGCAGCGTGAACCTGCCAGTAGAGCCAGGGCATATAGATGAGCGGGTCGATGACCGGAGCGGAAGAAAGAACGTACGCATCGGCGTAGCCAGCAGGAAGCTCGCTTGCATCAGCATGACGGAAGCCGCATTGGTTGCCGGCGTTCTGACCTGCGAACCAGGGCGATTCCTTCTTCGTCTTGAGCTGATGAATGGGCTTCATCGTGACACCAGTGGCGGGGTCGTTCGCCAGCTGCTTGAAAGCAGCATACGACTCGTCGGCCCAACGCTCGATGCGCGGATCCGCATCCATCTTCATCGGCACCCACATGGCGTAAGCCGACATCGAAGTGTGAGCGTACTGGCCGCCGTACTCCTTGCTGCGGATGGTCACCTTGTGCCCCGCTTGCAGAAGTGCCAGCGCCGTGGTGAGACCGCTCACGCCTGCACCGATTACAAGCACGTGTTGCTTGGTCATTTAGTCTTCCTTTCGTTTTGGAAGTTGCTTTTGATGTGTTTGTCAAGAGAGAAATTGCTCGCGCTAGCTTGTGCATCTTGGCAACAACTAGCACCCACCTTTCACTCCCTTATTGAGAACGTTTGCAATTCCAAGCCACTCGAAACTCGACTCTAAAACTCTCCATTCACCGGCTAAAGTGAAAAAGAAAGTTCGAAAGACCGGGTTTATAGTTATTTCTTGGAAAAACGCTCTAAAGTGGGTGGAGAAAAGATAAGTGTCTTACTCTACTAATTAGAACTTATGAGTTTCCAGGACATATCGTATATTAAGGCTTATCTCTCACTTATGTGAATCAAAATTCAACTGGCGCAGCTATAATTATTGAGAATGTTCGCCATTTTGTTTCCAGGTTGAAAGGAAACGCTTTTTCGTCGTGACCGGTCACAAAGAAAACTATTTATTCAGCGACAAACTTTTATGGTATTTCGCTATAACTTATTTGGGCAATGGATTTGCATGCGCTCAATACAACATCATGGCGCAGCCGCTTCAGTACTACTTCAGAACAGGGCTACATTGGTCACCTGATGTCATCGCCAGTTACATGGCACTATTTATGATACCGTGGGTGATGAAACCAATTTTTGGAATAGTATGCGACTTTTTGCCAATGTTCGGTTACAGACGCAAAAGCTATTTGGTCATGGCGAATATTATTGCAGCCGTTGCGTTCATTCTAGCGATATTCGCGCCAACGCCACCGTTTGTAGTGGCAACAATCTTAGTAGCAGCGGTATGCATGTCTGTCGCAACAGCGATATATATCGGGCTCGCTGTGGAGTCAGACCGAGGCGGTAGCCGAAATCGACTTTATTTCTCGGTTCAACAAGTTTGTTACTATTCTGCCTCAGTAATGGCAGCAATAATTGGCGGTAAAATATGCCAGTCTTGTGAACCATTCAAGGCTTTTGACTTCTGCGCCGTACTCGCGGTCATGCCATCAATTGTAGTGGCAATCCTTACTGCGATTTTAGTAAAAGAAGAAAAGTCCCAGTTAAATCAGGAGCTTCTGGAAAAAACCAAAACCTCTTTCAGACAAGCTTTCCACACAAAACAATTGTGGTTCATCGCTGCGTTTTCTTTTTTGTGGAGTTTTTATCCCACTTACGGAACTCCACTTTATGTTTTCGAATCAGAAACACTTAAATTTTCACAAGATATCATCGGACAACTGGCGGGATGGAATGCAGCTGGCATGCTCCTTGGCGCTATCTCATACAATTTAGTCACACGAAATATGCCACCAAAAGTAGAGGCATTGACAGTGATGACTACATGCTGCATCGCCGCTTCAGCTTTCTTATTACTCAATTCTCCTGTTACCGGCTCAATTCTGGAACTCATAAGAGGAATGGCCAACAATTGGGTTATTCTTTCAATTTACTGTTTGGCAAGCAGAGTCTGCCCCAAGGGCACAGAGGTTTCTATAATGGCCTTGATGGTCTCGTTTCGCAATCTCGCAACTTCTGCAGCAAACCATGTTGGCGGATACCTATTCGTCAACATGTTTGCACAGCAGATAGCGCCATTAGTCGTGATCACAGCCACTATTCCGCTTCTATCATTATTACTGATTCCATTTATTCCAGATCACAAAAAAGTATCGGAAGAAACAGTTTAGAGCTCCGCAGAAATAGTCATTCCGAGACTAAAATCGAAGTCGCGGTCGCACTCGAAGTAGCGCCCAAACATTACTTTTCCGCCTTCTTTACGATACTTACTGAGAGTACGTAAAGGCTCAGAGCCTGTCATGATGCCATTTTCTTGATCAATGTTAATCATCACGCAGCGACCGCACAGCTTGATACCATTAAGTCTAGTCTCTCCCACCTTCAGGCTTGAAACTTTGTCCTCCAAAAATTCGCCAAGACCTTTGACTACTAGAGATGGTCTGAATCGGCTCATTCTTACCGGATCTTCCACCTGGGTGTTTAATTGTCCAAGACTCTCTTCTGAAATGATCAAAAGTGGGCTACAGTCAACATAGCGAGCATCCTTGGTTTCGCCTACTTTGGTGTAGAGCAATCTCGCCTCGGTTTTAAGATAATCACTTAACCACAAAGCAACTTCGTTGCCCTGGTCGTATCCTGTGCGATCGTTATCCCAGATGTCTATTTCGCAAAAACGATCTTTGTCCTCGCAATGCTCCACTTTTATTGGTGGCATATTTGGTGCTTCGAGTTTTAGCTTGTAGCCATTTTCATCAAGCAGAGTGGGCTGGATCAATGCCATGCTAGAGTAATCTCGCTGAGTGAGAACATTGTCCCCACCGCCAAGAACCACCCATTGCCTGTCGCCGTCCAATCCCGATTGATTGCCATGAATCTTTGATACAGAAATCGAACCGCAACTTTTGACCGGGTAGATATAAATGCCTGTTAGCAAGCCATTTGTCATAGTTCACATATTCTATTCTTGAAGGGCGCTTCACGAGTATGAGTTTTTTATAATGGTCAAAAGCCGCATTATAGGCTGGACATCCTCTTGAAATGAGCTACAGTAGATTTATCGAAATTTGCGCAAACAGGAGCTGCAAGTGGACTTCTGGGTCGTGACATTATTGGTTGTTTTGCTCTGCGGAATTATGGGTTGGACGTCCAGCATCTTTTTTAACGCCGTCTGGTGGTATTGCGACTGGCGCGAAGGCACAGCAATCAACTGGGGCTGGGACGTAGGTATGTCTCTAGCCGTGCCCTTTATCTGGGTCTACTCTTTGCTTTTGATTTTTGTCCTATACTGCGGATAATTGCTTAGAAACTTTCTTGCCCGAAAGTCCATTTACTAAGTCAACGCATCTTTTAGCGCATCCCCAGGACATTGTGATGCCTGAGCCGCCATGTCCATAGTTGTGAACACAAGCAACATCGTCGAAATTTTCTACTTCCAGTTTCACACCAGTATCCAAAGCATCTCTGTAATATCGCAAGCCTACTCGTCCTTGCATTTGTGCCTGTTTCGATTTCAAATCTAGACCAACCCAATTTTTGAGTAAATCATTGTTCAAAGAAAGAATCGGCTCAGGTATAAGAACACCCCCAACCATTACTTCGTCGCCTTTTACAGCCTCTCCGATCCAATTTCCAGATTGATCAATAGCTCCCGGTTCGCGAGTTTGACCAAGCAACCAGCCATCTAAACGCGAAAAGAAGTGAACGTATTCGGGTTTTCCATCTGCTCGACTGAACACGTCTGCAGTGGGAGTGTAGTTATATGCCATCGGGATGTTCTCCGCCCCTGTTATGAGCGGCGCTTTGCCTACGAGGACTTGCTTACCGCGCATGATATTCAGGGGAGATTTGTCGTCGAAAACATTGAGGCTACCTAGCCCAAGACAGTTAACCAGTATCTTGCCGCCTGCTTCTTTGATAATTTCTGAAGTCACTTTTTTGTGAACCGAAAATCCACCAAGCGCCTCATACCAGTCCCACAAAAACTCAATATAAACTGGCATATCCGCGAAATAAGTTTTGAAAGTATAACCATAAAGATAATCTGCCCCGGTGCGATAAGGTGGCTTAATGGTCATCTTGAGCTTATCGACTGATCCATCAAACGTTTGATATTGCATTCGTTTGTCAGCTAGAGGGGCACTTTCTGGCTCGTGTTCAAAAACTTCGTACATGCGATGTATGCTCAATCCTGATCGCGAGTTCTGGATCAAACTAGCTAGCATAGACTGCGAATCATCGCTTATTTGCTCCAGATTCTGAATTTTCAAATTATGCGGATAAGCTGAGGCCATCGCATAGTTAGTAGGAATGTCGAAATTCAGATCCGTCAAAATACAAGTACGATAACCCGCTTGCTGCAAGGCTATCGCCGCCGATAAGCCGACAATGCCGCTTCCCAGAATCCAGACATCACAATTGTTTTGCATGTTGAAACTTATCCTTCCAATGCTTGCTTTAAATCAGCTATTAGCTCTTGAGCAGGCTCTATACCAATAGATAAACGCACTGTAGTTTCATTGATTGCCGAAATCCCCTCCTGTTTTTCAGGAAAAGAACGAGCATAAAACAACCAGGCTGGATTTGCTATCGACTGGGTAAAGCCGGTTCCAAAGGCAATCTTGAACACTTCGAGTTTGTCTACAACTTTGCGCATATCTTCGGCATCCCCTTTTACATCAAAGATCAGCACAGAGCCAAAATCAACCATTTGCTTTCTAGCAAGGGCATGATCGGGATGACTTTTTAACCCTGGATAGAGAACACGACTGACATTTGGATGCGATTCGAGAAACTCAGCTATTGCGAGTGCGTTTTCAGCTTGCCTATCGACACGCAATCTATAAGTCTGCATTCCTTTCCAGATTTCTACAGCTGTATGCGAGCTCATGGTATCAGTGTTCCAAACATTTGCATTTTTAATTGCCTTGACTCGCTCTTTGGTTCCAAGAACAGCACCACCCATCACGTCGCCTACGCCAGATGCATATTTGGACAAGCTGTGCACAATTACATCGACTGGTATTTCGCTGTGTTGGTGCAAACCAGCGAGACTATTGTCCATAACGGTCAAAACATTATGTTCTCGCGCGACCGCTGCGCAGTAATTCAAATCTATGACACGTGTCATAGGGTTTGTAGGCGACTCAAGCACCATTACTTTAGTTTTGCCTGGTTTGATGTAACTGGTCAAATTTTTGACGTCATCAGCGCCTATGAGTGTAATTTCAACGCCAAATTTTTTCAAAATTCCTTCAGCAAACAAACGGGTCGATTTATACCCTTCCTTAAGAAGAATCAGATGGTCACCCACTTTGAGCAAAGCCTGTAGAGTGGCAGCAATAGCAGATTTACCAGTACTAGTTACCCAGCAACATTCCTGATTTTGAGTCTTAGCTAGCAATTCTTCTAGCGCCGACAAACTGGGGTTACTGTCTGACAAGTAGCACCAGCCGTCGTTAGTTCCGGCAATAAAGTCTTCCCAATTTTTTACGGTTGGAAGTGAAAAGCTAATAGTCTCATAGGACGGAACCACAAAAGGATCGTTTCCGGGCTTAACGTCCCAGGTGCGCTTCTGGCTTGCTTTAGCTTTCGCGCTTTCCTTTTTTTCTTTGTGTAGTTCTACCATGGTTGTCTATCTCCTGATGCGTGTAAGAACATTCCTGTTCTATCGTTGTTTTCTGCCAAATCTATAATGGCTTGAGCTGCGTCTGCAGGCTCAGTGTCTGCGTCCTTGGGACCAAATCGAGTTTTTACTTTTCCTGGGTCTACAGACAAAACTCGAATATTTTCAGGCTCGAGTTCGACTGCCAGACAGGAAGTAAACATATTGAGCGCTGCTTTTCCGATACGGTAAGGATAAGTCGCTTCGCTTGCAGGAACTTCCTGACTCGAGACCCACTCAAGCGATGCAAAACGCGAAGAAATATTTATAATTGTCGCGTTTTCCGAGTTTCTCAGAAAAGGCAAACAGGCTCGCACGCAGCGTATAGGACCATAACAGTGTACTGCAAGAACTCGATCAAGTTCTTCGTATTTCATCCCTTCGACACCATATCCGGAGGCACCAAATCCTGCATTGTTGATGAGCAGATCGACTTTCTCGACCTGTCCATCAAGAAATTCTCGCAGGACTTGCTCGGTCGAAGCTTCAGTGACATCGGCCCTTATGGGCAAAATGTCGTGTGGTGCTATTGAAAACAGGTCTCTCACATCAGATAGGCTGCGAACAACTGCAACTACCAGATAACCTCGCTGTTGCAGAATGTCGAGCATCGCGCGTCCGATTCCTCGTCCAGCTCCGGTGACTACAGCCACTTTTCGAGCGCCTTGTATAACTTTTAGTTTGTTCCTACCATTACCACTGGTCATTTTTGTTCTCTAAATCCTTTCAATTTCACGCAAATCTTGATCAAGCAAGATATTGACTGGCAGCGGGTCTCCATGAGTTCCTATTTCCATATGATGCATCAAATAGCCACCAGTATTTGGAAAACACACCACATCTTTAGGCGCGAGCGAAGCACCAATAGCAATTTTTCGACGATAGAGCAAATCGCTCTCTGAACAAAGATTTCCGACTATATAAACGCCCTGGGAAGTATGTGCAGCCTGAATATCATTTCTGTTTTGACGCATGAAGACAGGATCGCAAATAAATTCAGCTCTAAATGGACGAACGTTCATACGATTAACATTGACACCAACGAGCAAATTGCCCAAAGTGTCTCGCTTTCTGTATGTCACTCGCGCAAGAGTCATACCAACATTGTCCATTAGACAGCGTCCAGGCTCGAAAAACAATGCGACATTGCGATTAGAAAATGCCTTATGGAGAACTTCACCATCTTGAATTTCATCCAGAACCGCGCTTACAAAGCGCTCTTTGGAAAGATTATTCCAGGCAGGATACAAATCTGGCTTGCCCACAATTTCGTCGCCAAATCGGTTATAACCAAGTCCATCGTTGAGCCAGGTAAAATAAGGTCGCTTTCCCTTAACAGAGTCTAGAAGGGATTCCTGAAAGACTTTCCATTCGCTTTGGCTTTCGATATAACGCATCAAAATGCCGCCACCAAGATCTATAGATTTAATTTCAAAACCTTCACCTCGCGCCCAATCGATTATCTTGAGCATCCTGAAAGCGGCACAAGCACGTTCATTGGTATCGTATCTATCGATGTGGGCGTGCAAATTTTCTACGTCGACCAGATTTTTATCCAAAAGAGCAAAAATTTGCTTAAAGTCTTCGACAGGCAAGCCAAAGCGACTAAAGACTATACGATCGGCAGTCTGAAAACCAGAAAAGCGCAGTCCTACTCTAGCTTTACGACCAAGTTTCTGAGCTTGTGCCTGAATCAATTGCAATTCGTCTTCGTTGTCTATAATTAATAGGCAGCCTTTAGAAATGGCTAAATCCACTAGTTCTTCCTGCTTGCCTATAGCAGTAATCACTATTTTTGAAGGAACAACACCCAGAGCCAAAGTCTCACGCACTTCGCCCAGGCTAGCAGTGTCTATACCTAGGTCTTCCTGTCGTGCTAGTTCGACCAACCAGGGCAATTTATTCGCCTTGCGAGCAAAATACAAACCGCCTTTCAGATTGCGCTCCTCAATAGGCGACTTCAGATCTCTTACATTACGCCTGAATTCGTCTCCATAAATCAAATGTGCAGGCAAGTCGAATTTGTTGTAAAAATCTGGACTGCTTTCATTTTGAGCGATGAATTTGCGCATCCAGGGAGCCAGTTTGGCTGTGAGCGGAGGAGCGCAATCATTGAGTGTAGCCGTCTTGTCCATGTTACAAAATCTCTTCGTCTACTCCATGAATGGAGGGGAAGAAAGTCTCACCCAGGGCATCGTAATATTCATCGACGTGCGGCAAAGGCGAATCGCAACATAGAAATACGCTCCAAATCTCTTTATCTGAACTCAATAATCCGGCTTCTTTTTGGGTTTCGAGATACTTGAGCAATCCAGCGTAATTCATACCGGAACTTGGTCCTCCTAGAATGCCTCTGCGCAAGAGCTTTACGCTTGCTTCAAAGCTTTCTTTTGCTTCCAGCTCAAAACGCGCATTAGCGACGTTTTGCCAGTCGAAAGTTACATCACCCAGTTGCGCTTTTTCACGTGGTCCTGGAATAAGTTCTCCAGCACCAGGGCAGCAAGCCACGACTTTAATATCCGGATTATGCATGCGCAACCCGCGACTGACACCAACCATAGTGCCACAGGTGCCAAGCGCGCAAGAAAAGATATCTAGCCTTCCTTGAGTTTGTCTATAGAGATCGGGCGCAAGCCACTTTGCAAATCCTTCCGGATTGTCTGGATTACCGTACTGACCGGGATTGATCCAGCCTGGCTGAGCACCACACTCTGCAGCACGACTGCTGCGTGGTGGCAATTTTCCATACAACTCATGACCAGGACCAGGGTGTTTGTACACTTCGATGCCAAACAACCTGAGCATTCGAGTCAAACTCGCAGCAATAGAATCATCAACCAATGCAACAGTATTATCGATTCCAAACAGTCTGGATATGACGCTAAGCGATAAAACTGTATTTGACGAAGAGCTTTCAATTACATTTCTGACGCCATCGAGTTCGCCGCGAGCGAAAGCTTCACTCATCATAGAAAACGCTGGAACAGACTTGATATTCATCAAAGGCACAAGTGGCATCATTTTAGCCAAAATGCGCACACCATCTTTGGCAAATGGATTTAAGTCAGACGGAAGCTCCACCAGTGGCGGACAGGCAATATTCGCCGGCGACAAATAATTTCGCAGTGCTTCAGCACCAAGAAACACAGTTGATTCAATCTTAGAATCAGCAACTACTTCTACTCGGGTTTTTGCCCCAACAGCTTTCTCGAGAGCTGCTTCTCCTGATACCAGACTCGGTTTCATGGTGCTACCGAGCTCTGAATTTACTTCTTCTAAAATACTAACGAAAGTAGCTATCTGACTTGATGTTTCAGTTCCTATCGAAATCCGCAAAAACGGAGGTTCGAATTTTGTTGCAGGCGCCGTAACATAAAGTCTGGTGGTATCAAAACCAAAACTGGTGCTCAAAGCAATTGGCAAGCCATATTCACGAGCTCTTTCCATCACTTTGTATTCAAATTCTCTATATTGAGGAATGGATTTATATCCATCCTTCATTCGCACGGTCAGGCATGTTCCCGTGAACCAAGGCAAATTCACGGCTATTGTGTCAGGCGAAAGGGCATCATCGAGCCACGAAACTGATTGCACAATGCCTTTTGGATTTTGCGAAAGATTCGCAATAGCTTTTGCAACGATGCGAGTATTGCGTGCATGGCGCTTCATACGACGTTCCATGCGCGAATGATTGGGTTGAGGCAGCGCACCAACACTTGAATCCGAAATATTCGCTCCGAATCTTGCTCTGGCTTTGGCAAAACTGCTGTGCATCGCATCGCTCATCTGAGCCATCATGATGCCACCAGTTACTGCATCCATACCGAATTGGTGGTATTTCGCAAGGCTTTCAATCATGATCAATGAAACATGATCAGGTAAATCAGCAAGCCATCCATATGGCATGAGCAACACCGGAAGACAGGTAGTGTCTATGAGCAAGGTCACCGGCTCATGAGTTTCTTCTTTTGCCCATTTCAAAATAGTGTCGACGTCATGGAACATCACTTCACCGCAATTAGTGACGTTGTCACAGATAACCAGATTAGGTCTGTTCAACCGTAATGATGCCAGTAGATTGGCGCCTGGAGCGCTCATATCAACTTGCACGAGGTCTTGAAAATATCCGCGAGACAAATGGATATTCTCGAAATACATTGGCATAACAGCCATTGCGCGCACATTAAAAGCAATATTCGATTCGTGCGCGATCCACTGTAAAGCAGTACTGTATGAGCCCATTCCACTATTCGACAAATAGGCTTTGATATTCTTGCAACCTAAATGCGAAAGATATTCTTCGATAAACTCTTTTTCGTAACCAATGGCATCAAGGTGCCCATCACGCTTATAGTCGAGCACATGTTCACAGATACCAGCAGTCAATCGATTTTCGCCGGCATCATAGGTGGCATCATAAATAGGACTTTGCCAATCACCAAGGCACAACTCGACACCTTTTTGACGATAGGCATTTCGAATAGCGTTTTTTAGTTCAAGATATTCAACACGAACTTCTATAAGTAGTTCGTTTAAAGTTTCGTTCGAACTATATTTGCTAGCTTTCTCAATAAGATCAAGAAGGCGTCTGTGACGCGATTTGAGCGCCTGAACCGAAAACTCCAATTCATCAACACTGGCAAGATCGTTAATCAGATGGCGAATTTCAAACAAATCGTCAACGACGTCATCCATATTATTAGGTTGATGTTGTCTCGGTTGAGAACGTCGAAGCGGTATTGCGTGACGTCTAACCATTTTGGACCTGTTCAATTTTTCTTGCATATATGCGGATACCGTCAAAGTGCACGCCTGGAAGTTGCAGCCTTTCAAGAATTTGCGAACGTTCTCAACTGACTGGATGTCCACGATATATCGGACACTTTCAACTGTCAATGAAAAATGCTCATATATAAGTTGCAAAAAATGCGAACAAGTCGCAATATGAAGATTTAAACAATGCCCAAAATTAGGCAATATTCCGGAAATTACTCACCAAAACGCCTCTTTTCTTATTGAGAATGGTTTGCAATTTTCTTGAAGTGGTGTAAAGTAATTGCACAATCAAATCAGCAGCTTAGTAGGGCGAAACCCGCCTGGCTGCTTGCTTTTGCTTATCTCAATTTTTGGCTCGTCAAGTGGATGCGGCTTGTTGCTTTGCGTTCGCATTTTGACATTCTTTTTATTTATCAAGTGGAAACAAAGGAGAACAATTCGGTGGGCAAACTTTTTTACGGGACACAGACCGGAACCACAGTAGCAGTAGCAGAATCAATCCAAAAGTATCTAGCGGATCTGGTCTTGGAAATAAAACCAATTGACAGAGCGCAAGCTGCGGATTTTTCGGATGATTTTCTGGTTCTAGGAAGCTCTACCTGGGGAGACGGAGAACTAACGGACGACTGGGTGGACTTCTGGCCCCAAATGGACACAATCGACTTCAGCAATAAAAAAGTGGCACTATTCGCATTAGGCGATCAAACAGGCTACGGATACAACTTTATAAGCTCGATGCGAATCATGTACGACAAGGTAATCGAACGCGGCGGCACTGTTATTGCAAATAAAATCTCACGCGATGGTTTTGACTTCGAACACACCGAAGCAATGGTAGACGGCTTTTTCGTTGGTCTGGTAATCGACGAAGTAAACGAACCACACCTGACCGAAGACCGCATCGCCACTTGGTCTCAAGAAGTACGTAACGCATTAATGGTAGCTGTCTAATGGACTCCAATTTGCTGAATTTGCATTCGTTTATAGTAAATCTGCCACCAGATTCGATTGAGCGCCTGCGAACGATAAACCTGAGTACTAATGGCTCAAAGCATATTATCGTCGCCCTCGCTTACGGGCTCTACGACGGCAATATCCGCAAATTGAACCAAATGATTACAGGTCTATTGCTCTCGCGCATGAAAGCGGAAAAAGCAGGCAAAGTGCGCCTTGTAAATCGCATCAACGCCTTTCTTGAAACTATGCACGAAGCAATAGACCTGGCTACAGGCACAGGTCATCTAAGGTCCAAAGATGGAATTGCCTGTAAGTCCGCCAAAATAGCTGGTCGCATTGCAGAAGCGAGGTAAATCATGGAAGTCAAACTTGTCGGCGGTCCCTTGGACGGTGCCTGTTTCGAAGCACCACATTCGATGCCAGTTTATGTTGTGATCAAAAGCCACAAAGAATCGCCAATTTACAAAGCGATGTTTACGTCACAGACCGAACGCACGGTAATTTACTATTACTTTCTAGGCTACGAAACCTTGCTTGCAGAGTCAGCTTAGCATTAAAAAAGTTAGCACCGCCCTAGACTTTCTTAAGAAAATCTAGGGCAAAGGTAGTGCGATGTTTTTAAATGCAATACTCAAAAGAACTTCCTTGCACCGAGCAGAAAACAACGCAAGAAAATCCGCGAAATAATACGAAAAGGTATAGGGCCAACCCATTTGGACGATAGTTAATTACTTATACTTCGCTTCGTACCATTTAATCGTTTCTTTTAGTCCCGATTCGAAGTCGAAGCGCGGGCTCCAACCGGTCTTTTCTCGAAACAGACTAGAACTCAAATATTGAGCGGCGATTTCTGCCCGCGCAGTATTCTCGACTACCGGGGTAAGCTCAGGACGAGCCATTAAATCAATAATACGTCGAACTACTTCAAGAACAGACTTCGGCGAATCGTTGCTTATGTTAAACGCCATCCCATGAAGATCCTTATCTTCAATCATTTTGTCAGCAAGAATGCTTAATGCTTCAGCGACGTCTTGGACATATACATAGTCGCGTACCAGTGTTCCATCAGATCTGATTGGCGGATTCTCACTCTTTATGCAACTAAATATGGTGCCTGGAATCAAGCGACTCCAGTTCAAATCGCCACCTCCAAACATATTTCCGCAACGCGTAACACATACAGGCAATTTATAAGTATAAAAATAGGAGCGCGAGATCAAGTCCGCACAACTTTTAGACACGTCATACGGAAACTTGCCTTGCATTGGGGCAAGTTCAATATATGGCAGCTTGTCCTGATCACCATAAGCTTTATCGCTAGATGCAACAATAATCGCTTTCAGTCCTGTTTCGAAATCTTTGAGATAACGAGCCGCTTCCAGAATATTCATAGTGCCGAGAATATTTGTTTTGAGAGTTTCGTAAGGCTGATTGAGCGCGACTCCAACCAGGGCCTGAGCAGCTAAATGAAAAACTACTTCGATTTTGCGACTACGCAAAATATTGAGCATCTGATCGTAGTCGTTGACATCGGCTTCTATACACTCGGCAAGACCTTTTATTTCTTGAATACGCGAGTTTGGATGATAAGCGATATCAAGGGCAAAAACACGCTTGCCTTCGCCAATTAACCGCTCGCAAAGCCAGGGTCCTAAAAACCCACCTGCACCTGTTACAAGAATATTTTGCTCTGACATGCGCTCATTATATGTCTTCAAGGTGATAAAGTCTGTCAATCGTTCAATTTATAGCCATGAAAAAACAGTTAGCCTATTTAACTCTGATTTTTGCATTTTTCACATGCACGGCTGCAGCTCTCAGCGCAGAGCCTAAAGTAAAAATCAGAGATACTTTTTTGACCATGAAAGATG